>NZ_DHEI01000153.1:57620-58424 GCF_002399805.1 Flavobacterium sp. UBA4854 | reverse complement strand
CCACGAGATGAGGTATAAAAAATATCAGACAAAGCATTAATATCAGAGATCAAATCTGCTTGTTTGTTTAAGACAGTTTCAGATGCTGCAAAAGTGTAATCTGTAAGTTCAGAGCGAACCGTGATTTCACCAATATTTTTAATTACTTTATTGATTTTGTGATTTAGTTTAAAATCTAATTCTTCCGTCAGTCGTTTTAAAGACATTACAACAGCGCCTTGTTTTACTTCTTTGCCAAACTCACTTTCTAATTCGGTCATAATATTTCGCGAAAGTGAAGTTAGGTTGATAATTCCGAGCGACAGGGCATTTAATAAAAATGGTTTTGTTTTAATGTAGTTTTCTACAATAGAAGAAACAGTTTTCATAATTCTTTTTTTTTTTTGGTAACAGTTGAGTTGGTAGTTAATTTAACATTGCGATGTTATAATTCTTTGCAAATATAAATAAAAAAACAAATTGTTACAATTATAACAATGAAAAATTATGTTAAAAGTGATAAAAAGCGTCAGTAAGATGTTCAATTGCAAATGATTCCCCATTTTTATGGATGGCAACGATGTCAAAACGGATTTCTAAATCTTCCTGAAAATCCTTTTCCCTATCGTTTATGTAGGCATTTACTGCTTTTATGAGTAATTGAATCTTTTTTTGCTTCACAAAATCTTGCGGAGAACCAAAATCTAAACTTGAACGAGTTTTAACTTCAACAATTGCCAAAACATTATCTTTTTGTGCAATTATATCTATTTCGGCTTTCTGTATAACAAAGTTTCGCTCTATAATCGAATATCCATTTTCTTC
>NZ_DHEI01000153.1:39767-57458 GCF_002399805.1 Flavobacterium sp. UBA4854 | reverse complement strand
CCATTATTGTACTATTCAGTCTCAGTCACAGTTTTCAGTGAGAATCTTGAGTTTATTTTTACTAAATGAAATTATTGCACGAAAAAACGCAAAATCACAAAGCATTTTAAAACTTAGCGACCTTGCGTCTTTGCGAGATTTTATGTGGTATTGTTAGACTTGCTTAAATCAAAAGCAATGCGATATTACTTTTTGAAAGTAACCGTACTTCCAGAAGCTGTAACTTCTATAGAAACGGTATTTCCCATAATTAAAGCTCTGTTGTCTCTAATATGCCCTGCTGGGAAATTAAAAATTACTGGAATATTGTATTTTTTGGTTACATCATCAATAATTTCTAAAGCATTTTTTCCCCAAGGCACTTCATTGTCTTTCATGCTTGTCATTCCGCCAATGATAATTCCTTTTAGATTTTCGATACATCCGTTACGTCTTAGATTCATCATCATACGGTCGATATGATACAGATATTCATCTAAATCTTCGATAAATAAAATTTTATCCTTGCAATCAATTGCCGAAGGAGATCCTAATAAACTGTATAAAATAGATAAATTCCCTCCAACTAATTCTCCAGTAGCACTTCCTAAACGATTCATCGGATTTGGACTAATAGAGTAGGAAATAGGTTCGTTAAATAAAGCGGCTTTTAACGAGCTCACAGCATCTGGAGTTGCTCTAGGGACTGTTACTGGCATAATACCATGAATAGATTTATAGCCCATCGTATTCAAATGATTATGAAGAACCGTTACATCACTAAAACCGATAACCCATTTTGGATGCTGTTTG
Organism: Flavobacterium sp. UBA4854; assembly: GCF_002399805.1. Taxonomy (NCBI): domain Bacteria; kingdom Pseudomonadati; phylum Bacteroidota; class Flavobacteriia; order Flavobacteriales; family Flavobacteriaceae; genus Flavobacterium; species Flavobacterium sp. UBA4854. Next base: position 56,666 of record NZ_DHEI01000153.1, on the reverse strand, counting down.
AATTTGGTAAAATCTAGTAAATCTAACATTCTAACAGTGCCATATCCGCCACGAACGCACCAGATCGCTTTAATATTTGGATTGTCCATTTGTTTCTGAAAATCGGCAGCTCTCTGTTCATCTGTTCCAGCCAATTGATGATAATCTAAACCAATTGTTGACCCAATAACGGCTTCTAAACCCCAGCTGTGCAATAAATCTATTGTTGGTTTTAAGTTATCGTCGATGTTTTTTCTTGCTGTTGCCAAAAGTGCCACAGTATCTCCTTTTTGTAAATAAGGCGGTGTTATCATGTTTTGTTGAGATTGACAGTTGAATGATTGTAAAGCAAAAATAAGAAATGCGAGTTTACAAAAGACAAAGTGTCTCTTTATATAGTGAAAGCAGTTTTTATTCATTTTTTTCTTTTGCTTAAAATTATAAAATTAATTTTTAAGGTTTAATAATTTAACCTCCATATTGTTTTTGAAGCTCAGATAAAAGCAACATTAAGCCTTTGTCAGCTTCTTCAGATTGCACATTAGCAAATAATATAAAAGCCTTATTGATGTCTTTGCAAATATACACTTTGGTTAAAAATGTTCCTGGATTTCCGTAATGAAAAGAATATTTTAAACCTGAATTTTCATTTATTTCAGAATACCATCCAAAAGAAAATTCTGGAAAACCGAAATGCATTTTATTAAATTCTTCTTCAGAGAATACTTTTGATTTTCCTAATAAACCTTGTAATTGCATCTGCGTAAATTTGCAAAAATCAGGAAGATTTACATTGATATTTCCTGCTGACGAAAGCCAATTTAATTTATAATTTACAAATGGTTTTTCAGGCTTCAAATTTTCATCATGTCCCCAAGGTTGGTTTATATCAGTAACGTTTGGCTGTCCAAAACCGAAGTTAATGTTTAACTTTTTACCTAATTCTTGTACTAAAGTTTCATAACTTTTTCCAGTTGCTTTTTCGAGCATTAAACCTGCAGCAACAAAACTTGGATTGGAGCCATACCAATCTTGTTTCTCAGTAACAATTTGTTTTTGTTTAAAAAACCAGCTTATAAATTCATAACGCTGTTCTTGGTTGTTTCCTTTTATTTCTTTTTGTGTTGGCGTTTCATTTCCATAAGACCAAGTTGGAATTGGTGCTCTAAATGTCAAGAAATCTTGCAAGGTTACGTTATAGATTTCTGGATTACTTCCTGCTTTTAATTCAGGATATAAATCAAAAAATTTAGTATTCCATTCTATTTTTCCTTCTTTAACTAAAGTCGCCGCGATATAACTTGTGATCGTTTTTGTGATGGATCCTAAACGGAATATATCATTAATTTTTGCTTTATGAGAAGACTTGTAACGTTGAAATCCTAAAGCATCAATTTCAAGAATAGAATCTGAAGAAACAACTGCATAAGCCAATTCTGGAATTTTATATTGTTTTCTGATTTCCTCTGCTTTGGAGCTATTTTTTTGTCCATAAAATGTATTTAAAGAGCTTAAGAAAAAAGTAAAAAACAGTATTTTTTTCATGTTATAAATGATCAGATTTTTTAAGCAAGGTACAAGACTTTTGCAAGAAACAAATGTAATATTTTGAAATTTTATTTAAGTAAAAATCTTACATTTTTTAAGTAGATTTGTCTTTTTAAAATCTTATATATGCCTTTAAAATTTAGATTTTTTCTGCTTTTTCTTTTTGGAACGTCAGTCCTTTTTAGCCAATCCAAAAAGTACAAAATACATACAGTTGCTTTTTACAATTTTGAAAACTTTTATGATACTGTAGATGATGCATTCACAAATGATGATGAATGGACACCAAATGGAGCGCAGCATTGGACAACAGAGAAATACCAGCAGAAACTAAAGAATTTGGCGAGGGTTTTATCTGAAATTGGAACACCAGATAATTCAAATGCGCCAACTTTAATTGGGGGAGCAGAAATAGAAAATAGAGCAGTTTTAGAAGATTTGATAAAAGAGCCAAAATTACAGCCGTTGGATTTAGGAATCATTCATTTTGATTCGCCAGATAAACGTGGCATCGATGTGGCGCTACTTTATCAAAAAAAGTATTTCAGACCAACTTCTTATTCGAATATTCCTTTAATTATTTATAGAAAAGAAATTCCTAAAAAAGAAGAAGAAACAGAAATTTTAGATGGCGAAATAGAGATTAAGAAAGAAAATAAAAATCGAGTTTTTACAAGAGATCAACTTTTGGTTTCGGGATTTTTAGAAGATGAAGAAATACATATTATTGTCAATCACTGGCCATCGAGATCAGGCGGCGAAAAGGCAACTAGTTTATTTCGGGAAGCAGCGGGAAAATTGAACAGGAAAATTATTGATTCTTTGCAAAGGATTAATCCTCAGGCAAAAGTATTAACAATGGGAGATTTTAATGATTCACCATCAAACAAAAGCATAAAATCAGGACTAAGTGCAAAAGGAATAAGAGCTGAAGTTTCGGAATTTGGAGTTTTTAATCCGTTTGAAGAGCTTGCCAATAAAGGTTTAGGAACTATTGCTTATCGTGATTCTTGGAATATTTTTGATCAAATTATTATGACAGCCTCTTTGGTTAAATCGGATTTTTTGACTTTTAATTTTTGGAAATCGGGTATTTTCAGCAGACCTTATCTTATTCAAAATTCGGGGCAATACAAAGGTTATCCGTTGCGGAACACTCTGACGGAAGCTGGCTTTAGTGATCATTTTCCAGTTTATATTTATTTGATAAAAGTATTTAAATAAGTATTCAGTCTCAGTGGCAGTAATCAGTCTCAGCAAAACTGAAAACTGCGATTGAGACTGAATACTTTTCACTACCTTAGCTTTTCATAAATTTCGAATAAAAATGGCTATAGCAAAACCTTTTAACCTGACCCAATGGATTGACGAAAACCGTCATTTACTTAAACCGCCTGTTGGAAATAAAAACCTATATGTAGATTCTGGAGATTATATTGTAATGATTGTTGCTGGACCAAATGCACGAAAAGATTACCATTATAACGAAACAGAAGAACTTTTTTATCAGTTAGAAGGAAGCATTAAGGTTGTCATTCAGGAAGATGGCCAGCGTAAAGAAATGGAATTGAATGCAGGCGATATGTATCTGCATCCTGCAAAAGTGCCACATTCTCCTGTTCGTTCAGAAGGTTCTATCGGACTTGTGATCGAAAGAAAACGCGCTGGACAAGGTTTTACAGATGGTTTGCTTTGGCATTGCGATAACTGCAATCATAAATTGTATGAAGTGTATTTTGAACTTCATAATATAGAGAAAGATTTTCTTCCTCATTTTGAACATTTCTATAATTCAGAAGAATTAAGAACTTGTGATAATTGCGGAACTGTTATGGAAACTGATCCTAGATTTACGGCTAAGAAATAATGTTATTTGATAGAAATAAGAAACCCGACAGATTTCAAAAACCTGTCGGGTTTAATTATGTTTTATATTTAGAAATTAAAATAAATCCTTTTAATCCTTTTATCCCGATAGCTATCGGGAGTGGCAAAATAAACTTATAAACTAAATTTTTTCCCTTGCTCAGGATAAATAACCTTTAGCCCTAAATCATTTTGAACTTTTAACTGTTCTTTAATTTTTGCAATATTCTTTGCTGGAGGTTTTAAATGTGTGATGATAATTTTAAAGTTTTCAAGAGAACCTTTTCCAGCTAAATCCTCTAGAACATGAAGTTCTTTCATTAAATAATTTGGTGTCAAATGACCAAATAAAAATTTATCTGGCTGTTCATTTGGAAAAGAAACTTCAATAAAAATTCCTTTCAATTGTTTGGCCTTAACCAATGGAGCAACTGCAGTCCATAAATCGCGAAGATTATTGCTTTTTTCTACTTCATCTGGTCCTGTATCTCCTAAATATAAGGCATAATCATTTTCATTTTTAATTAAGAAAGCAGTACTTTCAAACGGATTAACATGGCTTAACGAAAATGCTTTAACTGTCATTTTGGTATTCGTCAAAGAAGTTTCTTCTCCCAAATTTAAAGTCTGAAAATGGTATTTTTTTAAAGGAAAGCCTGGCCCTGTGTCTCCAAAATTTGCCCAAGTCTGATCGTTGAAATAATGATTTTCCATCATTTCCATGCATTTATTGGTAGCATAAACTGTTTTAGAAGAATCGGCAGGAGAGTTTATAATCAAACCTGAAACGTGATCTAAATGAGCGTGCGAAATTAAATATCCTTTGATATATTTTCGTAAAACTTCGCTTGTAGAAACTTTAAAAGTTTTCTTTTCAATAGCTTTTTCGATTCCCGCGTTTACGGTTCCAGCGTCAAGACAGATATAATCACTTGTGTTGGCTGGAGCGATTAAATAAGCAGAAAGATTTTTTTCGTCAATACCACCCATTACTCCTAAAGGAACAACAGAAAAAGAACCTTTTTCTTTTTGGGAAAAAGCATTAGATGAAATTAAAATGATGCAAAGAAAAAAGCGATAGAAATTATTCATATTCAAAAAAATTAGAATTGCAAATTTCATCAATAAAGAGAAATAAAGCACTCAATTTTGGAAAAAATCATGTTAATTAACCCTAAATTTACATTTAACTAAAAAGATATAGAATGATTAGAAAGGTGCTATTTGTACTGTTTTTGTTTTTAATAAGCTCAGAAGTATATTGTTGCGATTGCTCAGAAAAATCATCGATAGAAGAAAACTGGGAAAAAGCAAGTCAGGTCTTTATTGGAAAAGTAGTTAAAGTTGATAGTTCTTTATATTCTGAATATGGTCAAAAAATGTACTCCTATACCATTAAAATTTCAAAAATATATAAAGATGAGATTATTAATGGACAAAGTTTTAGAACGATTTTAGGGGTTAGTATGGGATCTTGTGATTATTATTTTGAAAAAGGAAAAGAGTATTTGATTTATACCAAAAAAGATCATAATGCTTTAGGCTGTTCGATATGTTCGAGAACGAATCTATTACAAAATATTCAAAATAATGAATTAAAATTATTAGATGAGTTGTATAGTAAATCAAAAAAAAATAGAGGCGTACAAATAATTAAGTTTCAGAATAATATTGAATATCAAATAGATTTAGTTAAAAAATCATTTGAAGAAAAATTAGAAAGAAAAAATAAAGTGATTTGTATTTTATCAGGTCTGAGTTTTATTCTTTTTGTTGTTCTACTTTTATTGTTTCTTAAAAATAAGCGCGTTTTTAAAAGCAACGATTAGAAATTAATTCTAAAACAATATCTTTACATAAAAATATAACAATTTTAACTAAAAAAGTTACAATGACAACAATAGCATCGCAATTTGGAATGAAGGAAGCTCTTGATAAATTGGGCATCAAGACAATAAACGAAGGAACATCAACAGGAATTAATAATTTTTCTTCTGGAGAAATTCTAGAAAGTTATTCACCAGTTGATGGAAAATTAATTGCTTCGGTAAAAATGTCAACGGCTGCAGATTACGAAAAAGCAATTCAAACCGCAGCAGAAGCTTTTAAAACCTTTAGATTAATTCCTGCTCCACAGCGTGGTGAAATTGTGCGTCAGTTTGGAGAAAAATTGAGACAAAATAAAGAAGCTCTAGGTAAATTGGTTTCTTATGAAATGGGGAAATCATTGCAAGAAGGATATGGTGAAGTTCAGGAAATGATAGATATCTGTGATTTTGCAGTTGGTTTATCACGCCAACTTCACGGATTAACAATGCATTCTGAAAGACCTGGGCATAGAATGTATGAACAATATCATCCGTTAGGAATTGTTGGAATTATTTCGGCATTTAATTTCCCAGTTGCAGTTTGGTCTTGGAACACTGCTTTAGCATGGATTTCTGGTGATGTTTGTGTTTGGAAACCTTCTGAAAAAACACCTCTTTGTGGTATTGCCTGCCAAAATATTATTACTCAGGTTATTAAAGAAAACAATCTTCCAGAAGGAATTTCGTGCTTAATAAATGGAGATTACAAAATAGGAGAATTGTTGACTGCAGATACTCGTATTCCGCTTATTTCGGCAACAGGATCAACTAGAATGGGAAAAATTGTAGCGCAAACTGTTGCAGGAAGATTAGGGAAATCATTGTTAGAATTGGGAGGAAATAACGCCATTATTGTTACTCCCGATGCAGATATTAAAATGACTGTTATTGGTGCAGTTTTCGGAGCTGTAGGAACAGCTGGACAGCGTTGTACTTCTACTAGAAGATTGATTATTCACGAAAGTATTTATGATAAAGTAAAAGATGCCTTGGTTGCAGCTTACAAACAATTAAGAATCGGAAATCCGCTTGACGAAAAGAATCATGTTGGACCACTAATTGATACTCATGCTGTAGAAATGTATGCAGCAGCATTAAATAAAGTAGTAGCCGAAGGTGGAAAAATCCTTGTAGAAGGAGGAGTATTATCTGGTGAAGGTTATGAAAGCGGCTGTTATGTAAAACCTGCAATTGCAGAAGCTAAAAATTCGTTTGAAATTGTACAGCATGAAACTTTTGCTCCAGTTTTATATTTAATTAAATATTCTGGCGAAGTAGAAAATGCGATAGAAATTCAAAATGGAGTTGCACAAGGATTATCTTCTGCAATTATGACGAACAACTTACGTGAAGCGGAAAGATTTTTATCTGCAACAGGTTCTGACTGTGGAATTGCAAACGTAAACATAGGAACTTCTGGTGCTGAAATTGGAGGTGCTTTTGGAGGTGAAAAAGAAACAGGAGGTGGACGCGAATCAGGATCTGATGCGTGGAAAATATATATGAGACGCCAAACAAATACAATCAACTATACGACAAATCTTCCGCTTGCGCAGGGAATTAAATTTGATTTGTAATTCATAATATTTGAAATTAAAAAAGGCTTCCAATTTTGGAAGCCTTTTTAAGTTAAGTTAGTTTTTACTTTTTAATTAGTGTTTGGTTAAATGATCCATCTACAGTATAAATTTTGGCTAGATAAGTGCCAGGAATTAAGCCACTTGTATCAATACTTTGAGAATTTCCAGAATTAATCACTAGATTTCCAGATATATTATAGATAAGTACTTTTTGTACTTTTTGTTCAGGATCTGATAAGTATAAAGTGCTTGAAACAGGATTAGGGTATAAAATTATTTTGGAAGTTTCTATGGTTGTTGTCTCAGAGATCGCAGCCATTTTTAGAGTCGTTCCGCCGTAAACTGTGCTAATATAGAATAAATTAGCAACAGAACCTTTTGTTATGGTATGAGAACCTGCAGCAATTGAAGCTGTTACGATACCTGCAGATGCTGTGTACGAAACATTATCTACTTTAATAGTTCCCGTAAAATTAGAATCAAAAACTAAGGTTAGGGTAGATGCACTCGTTGTGGTATACGTTATTGATGTGCTTGATTCGATTTTAAGACGCTCAGTAAGTGTTAGTCCATTGTAAGTTACAGAACCTGGAGTTGAATTCATATTTCCTGTAATAGAGTAGAATGTACTTGTTTTACCAGATGTAGTAAAATTATGTAATTCAGATCCGCCACCCGAACCTGTAGTGACTGTTATGGTTCCCGATGCAGATACTGGTGTTCCAGCTGTTCCTGAAGTGGTTACCGTATAAGAAACATTTGCAGTTGGAGTTCCAGTAATAGTTATCGTTTTTGCAGTTGTATTTTTTACGAAAGACAACCCAGAAGCAGGTAATCCAGTTACAGATGCATCTGTAGCATTTCCGCCCCAAGTAAATACAATTGAAGCAATAGCAGTTCCAGAAGAAACGGTTTGGCTGTTATTGCCAGATGAAGTTAATGTTTGTGTTCCAGCTGGAGTTACTGTTACAGTTCCAGAACCAGTAGCTGGGGAACCACTAGTTCCAGAAGTTGCAATTGAGTACGAAACTGTTGCAGTTGGCGTACCAGAAATAGTTATTGTTTTAGCTGTAGTATTTTTTACAAAAGTCAATCCAGAAGCAGGCAATCCAGTTACAGTCGCATCAGTTGCATCTCCGCCCCATGTAAATACAATTGAAGAAATTGCTGTTCCGCTTACAACGGTTTGATTGTTGTTTGAAGCAGATGTTAAAGTTAAAGTCTGTGTTCCAGCAGGTGGATTTCCTTCGCCTTGTACAGCAACTAAAGTTCCTGTGTAGTTTGTAAGTGTTGTTTTTAATGCTGTGATGACTAAAGAAGAATTGTCATCTGTAGCATTATTGAATGTCCATTTTAAATCTCCTCCAGAAACACGTCCTGCATATTGCGTTGTTTTTGTTTTCGCTGCAGCTGGAGTATCAATTACTAAATTTTTTACATATAAATTAGCATCTGTATCAAAGTTGTTATAAGTATTTGCACCAGATTTAGATTTTACAGAACTACTTACAACTTCGCCTCTTGTACTTGCTACATAAGCATCAAAATCGGTTGTAGAACTAATTTTTCCAGAGATATTGTATAACGGATTTGGATCATTGTAAGCAACAAAACGCATGTTGTTTGTTCCGTTTGAAGCATCAAATGTATTGTTATAAGCTTTGATGCTTCCTCCAGCTTCGCCAGAGAATGTTCCCATTGTTCCTGCATTATTTACTTGGTTGGTTTCATCCCAAATGTCAGAACCTTGTAGAGAAGTTAGCATTGGATGTTTACTGTTTCTAAAGTAATTTCCTTCAACAAAAAGCGATGAGCCCATAGTTGAGCCCGCTCCATATTTAGCAACTCCATCATAATAGTTGTTGTAAATATGTGCTGAATAATAACGAACGCGTGGATGACGAGAATCTGAGTGGTCAAACCAGTTGTGGTGATAAGTTACATACAAACCAGAAGTCGTTCCTTCGCTTAAACCAAGAAGACTTGCTTTTCCATTATCCCAAAAGTGGTTGTAAGACATTGTAATGTAAGTTGAAGATTTATTATCTAATGCTCCATCGCCTTTTATTTGGTCAGCATCGCTTCCTGCATTTCCATAAAATAAATCACAGTTATGAACCCAAACGTGATCATTGCTTTGCTGCATTCCCACGTTATCGCCTGCAGTACTGTCGCAGTTCATAAATCCAAGATTGTTTACTTCTATATTTGAAGCCGATTTCAATCTAACTCCCCATCCGTTTGCTACAGCGTCATCGCCAATACCTTCGATTGTAACATAGCTTGAAGCGTTGTTGGAGTTTTCAATTACAACATCGCCACCCTCCATAACAGTCATATCTGTAATATTTCCAATTAGACGGATAATAAATGGGCGAGTGTCTTTTCCTTTTTTGATAGCGTAAAGAATATTCTGTAAACCAATACAAGGATTTGCACTTGCACCAGTAATATTCATTGAAATGGTGTTTTTCGTATTTTGGGTAATATACAGAATTACAGCATTGTCTTTAGGCGTTCCGTCTGCTTTGTATCCTCCAGGAACACGCCCGCCTTCAAAAGCAAATCCGTTTCTGTCGTGTGCGGATACAGTTAGATTTCCTGTTGTAGCTCCAGTTCCTTCTATCCCATTTACAACAGGTTTTACTTTTACAGTGTAAGTTCCAGCTTTAAGTCCCGGAATGTCAGCACGGAAATAAGAACCATAACTTCTAATAAGCTGGTCGTCTATTTTCTGATCTGTAAGTCCGTTACCAGTGTAATACACATTGTAAGTCTGGGCACCACTGACTGGTTGCCATTTTACAAAAGCCGATTCTAGCCAGCCAGAAGCTTCATTAATTTGGATAGTTTGGGCCCATAATTGGACTGTCATGAGAAAGACAGTCATGAAAAGTAGGTTTTTTTTCATAATTGTTTGTTTAAGATAGTTAATAATAAGTAAGTGGTTTTACTTTCGACTTCAAGTGGTTTAATTGTAATCGATTACACGAAATTATATATTAATTCTTAATTCTTTATTTTTTTTAGTTAAAAAAATAATATACTTTATTTTTTTAGCTTTTTAAATGTTAAAAATGCAACAAATTGCATGAATTGTAATTTATTACATGTTTTGTTTTCTTGATAAAAGCCGTATTTTTCTAGCTTTTGATTATTTCTATCTTTAGGCAGGAAGAATATAGAATATTTATAATTTTTTTTAATTACAATAAATTACATTTTTATTTTTGTAAGAAATAAATTATTTTCTTATTTCGAATAACAGATTATTCTTAGAAGTTTTAAATTTAATTTTGCGAAAAAGTAATCTATAAGTATAAAAAAAGCCTTTCTGATTTTACTCAAAAAGGCTTTAGATTATTTAAAAGAGACTTATTTAGTCTTTGCTAGAAAGTTTTGATAAAAGTCTCAAGAATTCAATATACAACCAAACTAATGTAATCATCAATCCCATTGCTCCATACCATTCCATAAATTTTGGCATTTTTTCTCTTGCACCTTTTTCAATTAAATCAAAATCTAAGAAAAGGTTAAGAGCAGCTATGATGATAACAAAAACACTAATACCAATACTCATCATAGAATTTCCGTAATGAACAGGTGTCCAGCTTGTAAACATTGATACAACCCAAGAAATTAAATAATAAGTAGCAATAGCCAATGTTGCAGCAACAACAACAGATTTGAATTGTTCTGTAACTTTTACGATTCTAAATTTATATAAACCTAAACAAACCAAGAAAGTAACAAGAGTTGCACCAACTGCATTGATTACGATTCCAGGAAATTTTAATTCAAATATTGCAGAAATACCTCCTATGAATAATCCTTCAAATAATGCATATCCTGGAGCTAGGTAAGGAGATAATTGTGGTTTGAATGAAGAAACTAATACTAAAATGAAACCAACAATTGCACCTCCAATTGTAGGAAGCATTGGGTTTATTCCGTTAAAAGTCATCCACCATGTCACCATAGCAGCTCCGCATAAGATTAGGAATAGGATTGCTGTTTTGTTGATTGTTCCAGACACCGTCATTTCTTGATTGTAATCAATAATCTGAGCGTGGTGTACTTCTGTTCTTGGTTCAGCATTAGACGAAAAACGCTTACTGTTTAAAAATGGATTTTTTGAATTAAAGTTCATAATTTAATACATTTAATTGAACTCAAATATATGGAGATTTTTTGAAGTGCAATTGTCTAGAAGAAATTTTTAACATGAATTTCTGTTCTTAATTTAAGGCATAAAAAAAATCCATTAAAACTGATTTAATGGATTTTTGAGTATTTTAATTAAAGAAATAATTTTATTTCAATAAGTCTAAAACTAATGATGGAAATAAACCTAAAGCAATATTTAAAACAATTGACACCACAGCTGTAGCATAAATAAGGAAAGGTCTTCCTGTTCTTTCTTGATTTGGTTCTTTAGAATACATTGCTATGATTAGTTTGAAATAGTATCCAACACTTATGATAGAGTTAATTACAGCAACAATTACTAAACCAATGTATCCTGCTTGAATAGTTTGGTTGAATAAAAATAACTTAGCAAAGAATCCAGAGAAAATAGGAATTCCGGCCATTGATAATAATGAAGCTGTAAGAACTGCAGCCAATAGCGGATTTGTTTTTCCTAAACCGTGGAAATTTGTAATATCTTCATTGTCATGATCTCTACAAACATATAAAATTACACTAAAAGCAGCTATACCAGCTAATGCATAAGCAGCAGTGTAGTATAATAAAACTCCAGCAGAAGCTGAAACAGTTAATAATGTCATTAACATGAAACCTGCGTGAGAGATTCCAGAGAAAGCAAGCATACGTTTTACGTTTACTTGTCTTAATGCCATAATATTACCAACAGACATAGACGCAATAGAAATAATAACTACGATAACTTCAAATGTATGTAGAAGGTCTTGGTTGTCTAATGAAGCAATTAAGTTCATACCAGAAACCAACTTGAATAAAGTTGCAATTGCGACTACTTTTGCTAAAGTACTCATTAAAGCTGTAGTTAAAGCAGGAGAACCTTCGTAAACGTCTGGAGCCCAGAAGTGAAAAGGAACTGCAGCTACTTTAAATAACATTCCAACAACCATTAAAATCATTCCAATTGGAAACCATATTGGTAACTCTGCAGAAAGTGCACTTTCGTGAATGTCACTAATGTCAAAACTTCCCATTGCACCGTAAATCAAACAGATTCCGAATAAGATAATTCCTGAAGCGAAAGAACCCATTAAGAAATATTTCATACCAGCCTCATTGCTTTTGATATTTAAACGATCGCTTGCAGCAAGTACATATAAAGCAATAGATAAGATTTCAATTCCTAAAAAGAACATTGCTAAATTTCCAAAAGAAACCATTGCTACAGCACCAGCTAGTAAGAAAATTTTAATTGCCACATAATCTGAAATTTTCGTTGGGTGATTGTGGTAAAAATTATGACTTAATGCTACAAGGAATATAGTCAAAACGATAAACAATGATGAAAAAGCTGTAGAAAACTTGCTCACTGCTATCATATTGTTGTAATAACTTTGTTCTGTTCCAAATTCACAGTAATTAAGAGCCAACACACCTATTAAACCCAAAATGGTAATAGGAACAATGGCCTTTCTTAAATTAAGAATTTCAAACAATAGGCAAAAAATACCCAATCCTGTTATAGCTATTAATGTATTCATTTTTATCTTTTTGATTTAGGATTCCAATTTTTAAGTGTCATCCTAATTTATTTTTTGTTTAAAATATTAGTTCTTATTGATAACTTGTAAAATGGTTTCCAAGCTTGGTGTAATCAAATCTGTGATTGGTTTTGGATAGAATCCGAAGAACAATAAAACCGCAATGATTACAACAAATGAAACTCCTTCGTTAAGTGTAACATCAGCAAAAGTTTTTGCATTTGTTTCTCCTAACATTACATGCTGGAACATTCTTAACATATAGTAAGCCCCTAAAATAATAGTAGTTCCACCAAGAATAGCAAACCAGATATTAATTTGAGATAAACTGTATAATACTGTAAACTCTCCAACAAAGTTAAATGTACTTGGTAATGCAACAGAAGCTAATACTAAGATTAAAAACATTGATGTGAATTTTGGAGACTGAGTACGAATACCACCCATTTCTTCAATTTCTCTAGTTTCGTATCTTCTGAAAATTACTTCAGCAGCGAAGAATAATCCCACTACAACAAAGCCGTGAGCGATCATTTGCATTACAGCACCTCTAAAACCATCAAGAGTTAGAGTATAAGATCCTGCAGCGATTAAACCAACGTGAGCAAGAGAAGAATAAGCCAATAATTTCTTTAAATCTTTTTGTCTTAATGCAACGATTGATCCGTAGATAACACCAGCAATTCCTAAACCAATAAAGATATACATGTATTCTTTAGCGGCGATTGGCGCAAGCGGTAATTGCCAACGAAGAACACTGTACAATCCCATTTTTAGCATGATACCAGATAAAAGCATTGTTCCAACGGTTGGTGCTTTTTGGTACACATTTGCCTGCCAAGTGTGGAAAGGAATAATTGGAATTTTGATAGCATAAGCTAAAAAGAAAGCGAAGAAAATCCAGAATTGCTCACAAGCAGATAAGTTTAATTTATATAAATCTTCGATTAAGAAAGAACCTGCTTTTTGGTATAAATAAATAAACGCAGTTAACATGAATAACGAACCAGCAAGCGTGTAAATAAAGAATTTAACCACTGCTTTTCTACGCTCTTCAGCATCTCCGTTACCCCAGATCAAAGCAATAAAGTAGATTGGAATAAGAGCTAATTCCCAGAAAATGTAATATAAAAGACCATCAGAAGCTAAGAAAGTTCCAGTCATAGCAAAAGCCATAAACAAGATTAAAGCATAAAAGCCTTTTGCATTTTTATATTCATTTCCAAAAGACGAAAATATAATAATCGGAGTTAAAGCAGCAGTCAGTAAAACCATTGCAAGCCCAAGTCCGTCAGCGTTTAAAGCGAATGAAATTTTTGGTTGATTAATCCAGCTGTTGATTACGCTGATATTTTCACCTGCGTTATAATTATTCAATAATACAATTGAACATCCTAAAGCGGCTAAACTAAAAAATAAAGCAACTTTCGAAGCTAGTTTGTCACCAGAAAAGTAAGTGGCAAATGCACCAATTAAAAGTATAATTAATATAGTAGAAACGTTCATAGTAATAATATTATTGAGCTAAAAATATATAGGAAACAATTGCACAAAGTCCTAAAACAAATACAAATAGATATAATCCTATACTTCCGGTTTGTAATTTTTTTCCTTGGAAAGCAATCTCGTTTGCTATTTTACCTAATCCAAAAACAAGAGCAGACAATCCTGTCTCGATATAATCTCTAAAGAATTTAGATAAACTATTAACTGGTGCTACAAATACAGCGTCGTAAACTTCGTCTACATAGTATTTGTTGTATAATACTTTACTTAAACCAGTAATGTTTTCATCAGATTCTGGAACATTATCTTGTTTAAAGTATTTAACGTAAGCAATTAAAATTCCTAATAATCCTCCTAAAACTGCAACACCCATTAAAGTGTATTCTGTTGTGCCTAAATGATGTTCTTCGCCTGCCACTTTTGTGAAAAGAGGAGCAAGGTAACCATTTAACCAGCTGTTTCCAGGTAAACTGATTAATCCGCCAAAAGTTGCTAAAATAGCTAAGATGATAAGCGGAATAGTAATTAATGAACCACTTTCGTGTAAATGGTGTTTTTGCTCTTCAGTTCCTCTAAATTCTTTGAAGAAAGTTAAGAACATTAAACGGAACATATAGAAAGCTGTCATAATTGAAGCAACAGATCCAACAACGTATAATGGAATACTGTGGTGGAATGCTGTCAATAAAATTTCGTCTTTAGAAAAGAATCCAGAGAAAAATGGAACTCCTGAGATTGCTAAAGAAGAAATCAACATGGTCCAGAAAGTGATTGGCATTGCTTTACGCAAACCGCCCATATTACGCATATCTTGTTCTCCGTGTAATCCGTGAATTACAGATCCAGAACCTAAGAATAAACAAGCTTTAAAGAAAGCGTGAGTGATTACGTGGAAAACGGCTACTTCATAAGCTCCAAATCCTAATGCTAAAAACATTAAACCTAATTGAGAAACTGTAGAGTAAGCTAATACTTTTTTGATATCGTTTTGAACTAATCCAATTGTAGCCGCAACTAATGAAGTGATTGCTCCAATAATTGCAATTACAGATTGAACATCTGTTGCAAGGTCGAAAACAAAGTTTAATCTTGTTACCATAAAGATACCAGCAGTTACCATTGTAGCCGCGTGGATTAAAGCAGAAACTGGAGTTGGTCCAGCCATCGCATCAGGTAACCAAGTGTATAACGGAATTTGAGCAGATTTACCGCAAGCTCCAATAAACAAGCATAAAGCAGCTAAAGAAAGTAAAGGTAAATTTAAGTTTGAAGCTCCAGCAATTGCAGTTTTTAAAGTTGCATAATCTAATGTTGAAAACATTGATCCAATGATGAACATTCCGATTAATAAACCTAAATCTCCAATTCTGTTCATGATGAAAGCTTTTTTCGCAGCATCATTGTAATCCTGGTTTTTATGCCAGAACCCAATTAATAGGTAAGAACAAAGTCCAACACCTTCCCATCCGATGAAAAGAACTAATAAGTTACTTCCAATTACAAGTGTAATCATGAAGAATACGAATAGATTTAAATAAGCAAAGAATTTATGCATATTTTCATCATCGTGCATGTAGCTGATAGAGTATAAGTGAATCAAAGATCCGATTCCTGTTACAAAAAGTAACCAAAGAACAGATAATTGATCTAATAAAAATCCAAGATTGATTTTTAAGTTGCTAATTTGAATCCAATCAAATAAAGTAACTTCAATTCCTTTTCCAGTTGAAGTTATTTGATTAAAAAGTAAAAGAGAAACTACAAAAGAAATTGCTACGGCAATAGTTCCGATTGCACCAGAAACTGTTTTGCCTAAGCTTTTTCCAAAAAAGACATTTACTAGAAATCCTAGTAAAGGAGTTAAAACTAAAATTAAAGCTAAATTGGTATCCATTTCTGATTATCCTTTTAAATTTTTTAAATTATCGATACTGATTGATCCGATATTTCTAAAGATAGAAACTAAAATGGCCAATCCTACCGCAACTTCGGCTGCAGCAACCGCCATCGAGAAGAACACAAAAACTTGTCCTTGTGCATCTTGATGATAAGTTGAAAAAGCAACAAATAAAAGGTTTACCGCATTCAACATAATTTCGATAGACATGAAAACGATAATAGCATTTCGTCTGTACAATACACCAAAAATTCCAATACAGAAAAGTACAACACTCAAAAAGATGTAGTTTTCAATACCTATTTGATTTAATATATTACCCATTATTTATTTAATTTTTCTTTTTTAGACAATAGAACTGTTCCAATCATAGCAACCAAAAGTAAGATTGAAGCAAATTCGAACGGAACCATATATTCGTTCAATAATATTTTACCTAAAACTTTAATTGATTGGAAATCTTCTCCAGTAGAATCGTATTCACCAACAATTGGTTTCGAGTTGATAAAGATTGTAATTAAAACAATCAATATTAAACAGAAAGAAACAATAGCACCTAAACGTGTAATTCTAGGGCGGTGAACTTCTCGCTGTTCGTTCAGGTTCATCAACATGATGGTAAACAGGAACAGAATCATAATAGCTCCGGAGTAGACTATTATATGTACAACAGCTAAGAACTGAGAATTTAATAGTAAATAATGACCAGCAATAGAAAAGAAACAAATTACCAAATAGATGGCACTATGAATCGGGTTTCTGCTGAAAATAGTCAAGAAAGCAGTAATAACGGTAATAAACGCTAAAAAGCAAAAGATAACTTGAATAGTTGTCGCGTGTGCAAAATCAGGAATATGTATCATTTAGTTAGCGTTTTTAAGTTGAGCGTTTTTCATAGCCATTTCTAAAGGCATTACTAATTTATCTTTCCCGAATATGAAATCCTCTCT
>NZ_DHEI01000153.1:31041-39584 GCF_002399805.1 Flavobacterium sp. UBA4854 | reverse complement strand
TCTTCACATAAACCACAGAAAATGCAACGAAGCATGTTGATCTCATAGATTTCAGCATATTTTTCTTCTCTGTATAAGTGTTTTTCATCAGGCTTGCGTTCAGCAGCTTTCATTGTTATAGCTTCTGCTGGACATGATAAAGCACATAATCCGCAAGCAGTACAGTTTTCACGGCCTTGCTCATCACGTTTCAACATATGCTGACCACGATAAACTGGACTCATTTCACGAACCTGCTCTGGGTAATGAATGGTAACTTTCTTTCTAAAAAGGTGTTTTACAGTAATAATTAAACCTTTTACAATCGCCACAAGATACAATCGTTCAACAAAAGACATGTCCTTATTTGACACCACCTTTTTTCTACCCGATAATGATATAGTTTCTATTGACATTTTTACTATTATAGTTTATGATTTATAATTTGATATCGAATCAAATTTAAAATCTATTTTGTTTTTTATTTGAAGCTAACTTCGGTTCTTAGAATCCTAAAGCAGCTAAGATTTCGTGTCTTAAAATAACAACACCCGTAATCATGATATTAATGATTGAAAGCGGAATTAAAATTCTCCATCCTAAGTGCATTAATTGGTCATATCTAAATCTTGGAATCGTCCAACGTACCCACATGTAAAAGAATATGAAAAAACATATTTTTACAAATAATGCCGCAATACCTAATAAGTTAGCCACATTTACACCTACATTTTCTACCATCCATTGCATTCCTGGGTAGTTGTATCCACCAAAGAATAATACAGAAATAATAGTAGAAGAGATAAACATACTTGCATATTCAGCAAATAAATAGAATCCCATTTTCATAGATGAATATTCTGTGTGGTAACCTCCAATTAATTCGTTTTCACATTCTGCTAAATCGAAAGGAGTTCTGTTTGTTTCAGCAAATGAACAGATTAAGAAAATTAAGAATGATAATGGCTGATAGAAAACATTCCAGTTCATTCCTTGCTGCTGTAATGAGATTTCTTTTAAACTCATTGTTCCAGTCATCATCAATAAAGCGATTATTGATAATCCCATTGCAACCTCGTAAGAAACCATTTGAGAAGCAGCACGAATAGCTCCCATCAAAGAGAACTTATTGTTAGAAGCCCATCCACCGATCATGATACCGTAAACTCCAACAGAAAGAACTCCAAAAATGTACAATAATGCGATATTAACATCTGTAGCTTGAAGAATAATGTCTCTTCCAAAAAGGTGTAAACGATCTCCCCACGGAATTACAGCACTAGTCATCAAAGCGGTACTCATTGCAATTGCAGGTCCAACTACGAATAAAAATCTATTTGGTGTGTTTGGGAAAAACTCTTCTTTAGAGAATAATTTCATACCATCTGCAAGCGGTTGTAATAAACCTCCCCATCCAGCACGGTTTGGTCCAACACGATCTTGCAAGAAAGCAGCAACTTTACGTTCTGCCCAAGTAGAATACATCGCCATAATCATTGTTACCGCAAAAACGACAACAATTACAACACTTTTTTCTATAATAAATGCACTTTCCATTTCTTACTATTTTTGATCTTTATCAGTTAATGGAATTGCAGCCATACTAATTTTTTTACGGTCAATATCTCTACCTAAAAGGATATTCTTTTCTGTATCGATTGTAACTTTCTCTAATTTTTGAGTGTAGTTATTTTGGTTGATAACAGAATCTTTTTCAAATTCTCTCGGACCTTCAATAACCCAGTCATTTACATCTTTGTGATCAAAACGACAGCTGTTGCAGATGAATTCTTCAACTTCATGGTACTCGTCTTTACGACCAGTTACACGTTGAATTTCTCCACCAAACATCCAAACTGTAGTTTTACCGCAACATCCTGGAGTAGTACATTCTCTGTGCGCGTTATAAGGTTTGTTAAACCAAACTCTTGATTTAAAGCGGAAAGTTTTATCTGTTAAAGCTCCAACCGGACAAACGTCAATCATGTTTCCAGAGAACTCATTGTCAATTGCTTTAGAAATTCCAGTAGAAATATTAGCATGGTCACCGCGATCTAATACTCCATGAACTCTGTTGTCTGTCAATTGATCTGCAACTTGTACACATCTTTGGCATAAAATACAGCGATTCATGTGAAGTTGAATATTTGGACCAATATCTTCTGGTTCAAATGTTCTTTTTTCTTCAATATAACGTGATTTCGGATTTCCGTGCTCGAAACTTAAATTTTGTAAATCACATTCTCCAGCCTGATCACAAATTGGACAGTCTAATGGGTGATTGATTAATAAAAATTCTGTTACAGATTTGCGAGCCTCAGTTACTCTTGCAGACGATTTACTGTTTACTTCCATACCATCCATACATCCTGTTACACAAGATGCCATTAATTTTGGCATTGGTCGTGGATCAGCTTCACTACCTTTAGAAACTTCAACTAAACAACAACGACATTTACCGCCACTGCCTTTTAATTTTGAGTAATAGCACATGGCTGGCGGAACTAAATCTCCACCAATCATACGTGCAGCCTGCAGGATCGTTGTTCCTGGTTCTACGTCTATACTTTGACCGTCTATGGTTACTTTCATCTCTTATTGATTTGAATGTTGAAAGTCGGAATATTTAAAAGAGTTGCTGTCCTTTTTAATATTTTTAACTTTATAACTTTCTCTATATATTTTTATACGATTACTTTACCGCCTACTAAATGCTTAACTTGTGAGAAGGGCTCGGCAACAAAGTGATCTCTATTTTTAATTTTTTCTGGGAAACGAACGTGATATTCGAACTCATCTCTAAAGTGACGAATCGCTGCAGCTACTGGCCAAGAAGCGGCGTCACCAAGTGGACAAATTGTGTTTCCTTCAATTTTACTTTGAATGCTCCACAATAATTCGATATCTTCTTCACGGCCCTGACCGTTTTCGATTCTCCATAAGATTTTTTCTAACCATCCTGTTCCTTCACGGCAAGGAGTACATTGTCCGCAAGATTCGTGGTGATAGAAACGAGCAAAGTTCCAAGTGTTTCTTACTACACAAGCAGTGTCGTTGTAAACAATAAATCCTCCAGAACCTAACATCGATCCAGTAGCAAAACCACCATCACTTAAAGATTCGTAAGTCATTAAACGATCTTCGCCATTTGCGGTTTTGAAAATCAATTCAGCTGGTAAAATTGGCACAGAAGAACCTCCTGGTACAAATGCTTTTAACGGACGGCTTGAAGACATTCCTCCTAAATATTCATCAGAATTCATGAATTCGTCAACACTTAAACCTAATTCAATTTCGTAAACACCAGGATTTTTAATGTGTCCTGAAGCAGAAATTAATTTAGTTCCAGTAGAGCGTCCAATTCCAATTTTAGCATAATCATCGCCAGAATTGTTTACAATCCAAGGCACGGTCGCAATAGTTTCAACGTTGTTTACTACTGTTGGATTTGCCCAAAGACCAGAAACCGCTGGAAAAGGTGGTTTAATACGAGGATTTCCTCTTTTACCTTCCAATGATTCAATTAATGCTGTTTCTTCTCCACAGATATAAGCTCCAGCTCCACAGTGTACGTGAAGTTCAAGATCATAACCTGTTCCTAATATATTTTTTCCTAACCATCCGGCAGCTTTTGCTTCGGCGATTGCTCTTTCTAAAATTTTGAAAACCCACATATATTCTCCACGGATGTAGATATAAGATAGGTTAGCGCCCAAAGCGTAGCTAGAAGTGATCATTCCTTCGATCAATAAGTGAGGAATATATTCCATCAAAAATCTATCTTTGAATGTTCCAGGCTCAGATTCGTCGGCGTTACAAACTAAATGTCTTGGTCTTCCTGATTTTTTATCGATAAAGCTCCATTTCATTCCAGCAGGGAAACCTGCGCCACCACGACCACGTAATCCTGATTTTTTTACTTCCTCAGTTACTTCGTCCGGAGTTAATGTTTTTAAAGCTTTTTCTACAGAAGCGTAACCACCATTTTGACGATAAACTTCGTAGGTCTTAATTCCAGGAATATTGATTTTATCTAATAATATTTTTTGTGACATCTTATTTATCGTGTAATATTATTTTATCATCTCTACAATCAGCAATGATCTGATCGATTTTCTCTTCTGTCAGTTTTTCTTTGTAGAAATCACCTAATTGCATCATCGGAGCATATCCGCAAGCACCTAAACATTCTACACCAGCAATGGTAAACATTCCGTCTGGAGTTGTTTCTCCCATTTTAATGCCTAGTTTTTCAGAAGTATAATCCATCAAATCTTCGGCACCTCTTAAACAACAACAAGAAGTTTGGCAGAACTCAAACATGTACTTACCAATTGGCTTTTGGTTGAACATCGTATAGAAAGTTACAACTTCATAAACTTCGATTGGTTTGATCTGAAGAATCTCAGCAACTTTGTCTTGCAATTCAATACTAAGCCAGTTGTTATGTGCATCCTGAACTTCGTGCAAAACAGGCAATAAAGCTGATTTTTGTTTGCCCTCAGGATAATGACTGATTAATTCATTGATACGAGCGATCAATGCTTCAGTCATATTTATTTCTTGTTTGTAATGTTTTCTTTCCATTTTATTCTTGTTTTGCCGCAAGGGCGCAAAGGCACAATTTTTTTAATCTAAATTGTTTAGGCGTCTAATTCTCCTGCAATTACGTTCAAACTTGAAAGAATGATAATTGCATCAGAAAGCATGGCACCTTTAATCATTTCTGGGAATGCTTGATAATAAATAAAGCAAGGTCTTCTGAAATGTAATCTATATGGAGTTCTACTTCCGTCTGTTACTAAATAAAAACCAAGTTCTCCATTTCCTCCTTCAACAGGGTGATATATTTCTGCAACTGGTACAGGAACTTCTCCCATTACGATCTTAAAGTGATAAATTAAAGATTCCATAGAAGTGTAAACATCTTCTTTTGGAGGAAGGTAGTAATCTGGAACTTCAGCATGATATTCGTTTCCTGGAGGCATTTTTTCTAAAGCCTGACGAATAATGCTTAAACTTTCCCAAACTTCAGCATTACGAACACAGAAACGATCGTAAGTATCTCCTGATTTTCCAACAGGAACAATAAAATCGAAATCTTCGTAAGATGAATAAGGTTGTGCTACACGTACGTCATAATCAACTCCAGCAGCACGTAAATTTGGACCTGTAAATCCGTAAGCCATTGCTTTTTCGGCAGTGATGCCACCAACGTTTACAGTTCTATCAAGGAAAATTCTATTTCTCTCGAATAAGTTTTGGAATTCCTGCCAAACTGGAGGGAATTCTTCTAGGAATTTATCTAGTTTTTTGAAAACTTCTGGAGACCAGTCTCTTTCAAAACCACCGATTCTTCCCATATTTGTAGTCAAACGAGCTCCACAAATTTCTTCGTAGATTTCGTAGATTTTTTCTCTAAATTGAAAAACGTATAAGAAACCAGTATACGCACCAGTATCAACCCCTAAAATTCCGTTACAGATAATGTGGTCCGTAATACGAGCCAATTCCATAACGATAACTCTTAAATATTGTGCTCTTTTTGGAACTTCAATGCCTAATAGTTTTTCTACTGTCATCCACCATCCCATATTATTAATAGGAGAAGAACAATAGTTCATACGGTCTGTAAGAGGTGTAATTTGATAAAAAGGACGATTTTCGGCAATTTTTTCAAATGCTCTGTGGATGTAACCAATAGTTGGTTCAGCCTCAAGAATTTTTTCACCATCCATCAATAAGATATTTTGGAAAATACCGTGTGTTGCAGGGTGAGTCGGACCTAAATTTAGTACAGAAAGTTCACTTCCGTCGTCGTTTAGTCTCTCCTTAATTATTTTAGCATAACGATGCTCTGGTGGTAATAATAGTTCTGACATTTTATAATGTTGAATTATTTTTTAGCAATTTGATGTTGTTCTTCCGAAGAATCGGTCATCCTTATCTGTTCTTCCGCTGTCTTCCATTGGGAATTCTTTTCTCATTGGATGAGACTGCATTTCGTCCATATTTAAAATACGTTTCAATTGAGGATGTCCTATAAAGTCAATCCCATAGAAATCGAAAGTTTCTCTTTCCATCCAGTTAGAAGACAAGAAAATATTTGAAACTGTTTTAATTTCTGGTTTTTCGCCGTTTAAGAAAACTTTGATTTTTAATCTTTTGTTTTCGTACCAGTTGTGTAAATGATAAACAACTGCAAACTGACGTTCTGTTTCGTTATCTGGATAATGAATGCCGCACAAATCTGTTAAGAAATGAAAACGTAATTCTGGATCGTTTTTAAGGAAAAGAATCAACGCTGTAATTTTATCAGCCGAAGCTTCTAAAGAAAAAATATCTCTTTCTTGTTGAAAGTTAAAAACATCGTTACTGAATGTTTCTACAAGTTTGTCTTGAATTTGGGTATTTTCTAAGGCCATCTTATGAGATATTATATGAAGCTAATAATTCTTGGTATTCTGGTGAGCTTCTTCGTCTCACAGATTCGCTTTTAACCAAGTCCTGAAGTCTCATAACTCCATCAACAATTTGTTCTGGTCTTGGCGGGCATCCTGGTACATAAACGTCAACTGGAATTACTTTGTCAATTCCTTGAAGAACAGAGTAAGTATCAAAAACTCCTCCTGAAGAAGCGCATGCTCCAACAGCAATTACCCAGCGGGGTTCTGACATTTGCTCGTAAACTTGTCTCAAAATAGGAGCCATTTTTTTAGAAATAGTTCCCATTACTAATAACATATCGGCTTGTCTTGGCGAGAAACTCACACGCTCAGAACCAAATCGAGCTAAGTCGTAGTGAGATGCCATTGTTGCCATGAATTCGATACCACAGCATGAAGTCGCGAAAGGAAGCGGCCATAATGAGTTAGCTCTTGCTAAACCAACAACATCACTAAGTTTTGTGGCGAAGAAACCTTCACCAGTAACTCCTTCTGGCGGCGCAACCATATTTACTTTTGAATCGCTCATTTTATTTTAGATTTCTGATTTTAGATTTTAGATTTTTTGAAATCGTAAAAGGTAAAATCAATTTTTTAAATCAGTACTTTAAATTCGAATTCAAATTTTAAATCTCAATAGTAGATAAATCTAAAATTTCAGATCTAAAATCTAAAATCATTATTCCCACTCTAATGCTTTCTTTTTGATGATATAGAAGAAACCAACTAAAAGCAAAGACATGAAAACTAACATTTTTAGCATTCCTTCAATTCCTAAGTCTTTGAAGTTTACCGCCCAAGGATAAAGGAAAATAACCTCTACGTCGAATAATACGAACAAAATGGCAACTAAGAAGTATTTTACAGAGAATGGAATACGGGCGTTACCAACAGATTCGATACCGCATTCGAAGTTTTTATCTTTAACTTCAGAGGTTCTTCTTGGTCCTAATTTTCCAGAAATAATGATTGTTCCTACCACAAAACCAACAGCTAGAATAAACTGCATTAAAATAGGAATGTAACTGTATTGATCAGATTGCATAAACTTCGTGTTTTATACTTAAAAAATGAGCCACAAAGATAACTTGGAACTCTGTAAAACACAAGCTAAAAAAGGATTTAAGTAGGGTAGTAAACCGCGTTTATGTCTAATTTTTATTCATTATAAATAACATTGCGTTATTTTAATATTTTTTTAAGAAATGGGTAAAAAAAAACGTCCCGATACTTCGGGACGTCTTCTGAGACCATTCAGAGGCAAAAAAAATAAATTGCTATATTTTTCTTAGATTACTGCTACTTTAGCAGCAACTTTCCCTTTTCTTCCTTCTTCTTCTTCATAGCTTACACGGTCACCTTCGCGTAATTCTTCCGCGTTAATTCCTGAAGCGTGAACGAAGATGTCTTTTCCTGTTTCTTCGTCTGTAATGAATCCATAACCTTTAGATTCATTGAAAAATTTTACTGTACCTGTACGCATTTGTAATGTAATAATAATTTATAATAAACAAATGTAGTATATAATATCATACAAAAGACATCTACGTGTTAATTTTTTGTAAAAATTATTGATTTACAGTGTTTTTACGTGGTTTATTGCGTCAATTTGTTTATAAAATACCATAATTTGCGAATCATTAATTGTAAGAATAAGAAAACATTACGTTTGTAAGAATATGATAATTCAAAAAAATAATGGTTTAAGATTTTTCTTAATATTTGATTAAATTAAAAAAGCCGCTGAAATTTCAGCGGCTTTTTGTTTTTTTATGAATAAATTACTTCAAATTAAGCTATATCTACTTTAATACGAAGTTCTTTCAATTGTGCATCGTCAATTGCAGCAGGAGCATCGATCATAACATCGCGTCCTGAATTGTTCTTAGGGAAAGCAATGAAATCTCTAATTGTTTCCTGACCTCCAAGAATTGCTACAAGTCTATCAAGACCAAAAGCAAGTCCTCCGTGAGGCGGTGCTCCAAATTGGAAAGCGTCCATTAAGAATCCAAATTGCGCTTTTGCTTCTTCTTCGGTAAATCCTAAATATTTAAACATTAATTGTTGTGTCGCTTTATCGTGAATACGAATAGATCCACCTCCAATTTCGTTTCCGTT
>NZ_DHEI01000153.1:21049-30852 GCF_002399805.1 Flavobacterium sp. UBA4854 | reverse complement strand
AAGTAAATGGATGGTGCATTGCATGGTAACGACCGCTTTCTTCGTCTAGTTCTAATAATGGGAAATCTACAACCCATAATGGAGCAAATTCTTCAGGATTACGTAATCCTAAACGAGTTGCTAATTCCATACGTAATGCAGAAAGTTGAGCACGTGTTTTGTTTGCAGGTCCAGAAAGAACAAAAATCATATCGCCAGGATTTGCTTCTGTAGCTTTTGCCCAGTTTGCTAAATCGTCTTGATCGTAGAATTTATCTACAGATGATTTGTATGTTCCATCTTCATTACATTTTACATAAACCA
Source organism: Flavobacterium sp. UBA4854 (assembly GCF_002399805.1). Lineage (NCBI taxonomy): Bacteria > Pseudomonadati > Bacteroidota > Flavobacteriia > Flavobacteriales > Flavobacteriaceae > Flavobacterium > Flavobacterium sp. UBA4854. The sequence goes on along the minus strand of NZ_DHEI01000153.1, from coordinate 30,549 downwards.
TTCCAGATGCACCGACTTGTGGACGTTTAACCCAGTCAATTAACCCGTCGATTTCTTTACGAGTATAATTTCCAGCGCCAGGAACAGCGATTCCGACAACTAATTCTGCTGCATTGAATACAGGGAATTCTTTATGTTGTGCAAATTCGTTTAGTTCTCCAAACTTCATTCCGAAACGAATGTCCGGTTTGTCGTTTCCGTATGTTTTCATGGCGTAGTCGTAAGTAATTCGTGGGAATTTGTCTACTTCAATACCTTTAATTTCTTTTAATAAATGTCTAGTAAGACCTTCGAAAATATTCAAAATGTCTTCTTGTTCTACAAATGCCATTTCACAGTCAATTTGAGTAAACTCAGGCTGACGGTCTGCACGTAAATCTTCATCACGGAAACATTTCACGATTTGGAAATATTTATCCATACCTCCAACCATCAAAAGCTGTTTAAAAGTTTGAGGAGATTGCGGTAATGCATAAAACTGACCTTCGTTCATGCGGCTTGGTACAACGAAATCTCTTGCTCCTTCAGGAGTCGATTTAATTAAATAAGGAGTTTCAACTTCGCAGAAATCTAAATCAGATAAATATTTACGAACTTCCATTGCCACTTTGTGACGGAATAATAAACTGTTTTTTACTGGATTTCTTCTAATATCCAAGTAACGGTACTTCATTCTGATATCTTCTCCACCATCTGTTTCATCTTCGATTGTGAAAGGAGGAGTAAGTGCAGTATTTAAAATCGTTAATTCTGAAACTAAAATTTCGATTTCACCCGTTGGAATGTTTTTGTTTTTAGCTTCACGCTCAATTACAGTTCCTTTTACTTGAATTACAAATTCTCTTCCTAGAGTTTTAGCCAATTCAAAAACGGTTTTATCAGTACGACTTTCGTCGAAAATAAGTTGCGTAATTCCGTAACGGTCGCGTAAATCGACCCAATTCATAAATCCTTTATCACGTGATTTTTGAACCCAGCCCGCAAGTGTAACTACGGTATTAATATTTGAAGCGTTTAATTCGCCACAATTATGACTTCTATACATAATCAAAATTTTAGACTGCAAAAGTAAATACAAAATTCAAGATAATATAGTAAAGTGGAAAGTTGATGCAGAATAATTTTAAATATTTTGTTAATTCTCAAATTGGAAAGGTTTAATTTATTTAGTTTTGAGTATCTAAAACTAATTGAAATACCTATGAAAAAACTTTTTGTTGCAGGTTTAGTAATTTTTAATGCTTTGAATATTGCCGCTCAAAGTGGAAATTCTATTAAGTTCACAGCTAAAATAGATAATAGAAATAGCGACACTTTAGTAATTAAAGGAAGAGATTTTGAGAAAATAATTCCGATTGATAAAAAAGGAGTTTTTGTTTCTTCTTTTGATGCTTCTCAAGGATTTTATGTGTTTTATGATGGCAAGGAATCCTCTAATCTATATTTGAAACCAAATTCTGAGATCAATTTAACGCTGAATGCTCAGGAATTTTATAAAACGATTGTATATAAAGGTAAAGGAGTAGAAGAAAGCAACTTTTTAGCGCAGCAAGCTATAAAAAATGAAAACTTTACAAAAGATGCTTTTACCAAAGAACCGAACGAGTTTACTGCTTTGCTTGATGACAAATTGAAATCGGATACAGAAAAAATAGAGAAGAGCGATTTTTCGGAAGATTTTAAAACAACTTTAAAACGCAGTTTTGAAAGTTTCCATCAATTAGCCGCTCGACAGTATGAAAGAGTTTCAAAAGCAAACAAATTTACGGGGAAAGTTTCCCCAGGTTTTGATTATGAAAATTATAAAGGAGGAAAAACCAAGCTTTCTGATTTTAAAGGAAAATACGTTTTTATAGACGTTTGGGCAGTTTGGTGCGCGCCTTGCAGAGCTGAGATTCCTTATTTAAAAAAACTTGAAGAAAAGTATCATGGGAAGAATATTGAATTTGTGAGTATTTCTATTGATAAACTAAAAGACAGTGACAAATGGAGAAAATTTATTGCCGATAAAAGTCTTGGCGGTACACAGCTTTTAGCAGATAAGGATTGGGAATCTGAATTTATTGTTAATTATAATATTACTGGAGTTCCGAGATTCATTTTGGTAGATCCAAGTGGTAATATTCTAAAATATGATGCAGAAAGACCTTCAGATCCAGAATTAGATAAACAGCTTACAGCATTATTGAACTAATTTATTTACGAAATTTACAACGTTATCGTAAAATTTAAATAGTTCTAAAACACCAGTAAAACCAGTGCTTGAGCGCTGGTTTTTTTATTTTATGGATTTTTCCAATGTTAAGTTTTTAATCAATGTTACCAAATTGTTAAGTAAAAGTTTTTTTAATGTAAACAATTAACTATATTTGATAAAGATTTCTTAACATTAAAGACCTAAAGATATGAAAAAGAGTGTAATTTTAGCTGCAATATTGTTCTCTGGAATTGTAGTTGCACAAGAAGGAAAGCCTGAATTAGAAGCTGCTGGGAACAAGGTAAAAGCAACCTATTACTATGAAAATGGTAAAGTGCAGCAAGAAGGCTTTTTTAAAGATGGTAAATTAGACGGTGTTTGGGTATCTTATGACGAAAATGGAAACAAAAAAACCGTTGGAGAATATGCAGACGGAGTTAAAACTGGAAAATGGATTTACTTTAATGAAGACAGCTTGAAAGAAGTTGCTTATGTTGACAACAAAGTAAGTTCGGTTAAAAATTTACAGAAAAATGCTTTAGCAAACAGAAATTAATCATATAATTTCAGTACCAATTATAAAAAGACCGCTTTAAATGAGCGGTTTTTTTATGCCTTTACTTTTTTAGATTTCTTTTTTCTTCCAAACCAAATTACAAATCCGCTGATGGGAAGCGCTGAGGCAATTAGACTTACGATAAAAGCGATAATTTTTCCTGGAAGATTTAAAACTTGTCCTGTATGTATTCCGTAATTCATTTCGACAACTTGCAGTCCTAAACTCTTTTTATCGAATGTCTGACTTTGAATTAGTTTTCCGCTTGACGGATGAAAATAATAATTGCTCTGCTGGTCGTAACGCAATGTGTGCGGATATGCGCCTGTACTCACAATGTCACCTTTTTGTTGTGGAATCATTACAAAGAACATTTCTGCTTTTGGCTGTAATTTTAAGGTTTGAATAAAAGCTTTGTCAATTGCTGTGGCCGAATTTGATTTGAAAGTGGTTGTATCGATTGTAGGCGTTTTTGTCTCGGCTGCTTTGTCTCCGCCGAAATTGAAAGATTTATAAATTCCGTCTCCAACCCATTCGTATGTAAAAGTAAGTCCAGTTATGGCTAGAATTAAAGCAATTAACGAAATATAAAAGCCAGAAGTATTGTGCCAGTCATAATTTACTCGACGCCATTTTGCGGACCATTTTACAGTAAAACTTCTTTTGATGTCGCTTCTTCGTTTTGGCCACCATTGTATAATTCCTGAAATAAGCAATAAAATAAAAATGATGGTCGAAACACCAATAATATGTTTTCCGATATAATCGGGCAGGAGAAGGTACAAATGAATGTATTCTACAATAATAAAGAAATCGGTTTTTGGATTTTCTGTTTTTAAATATTTACCTGTGTAGGGATTGAAATAGAGATATAAATTTTCTGTATCTGAATAGGTATAAACAATTGCCGATCTGTTTTTTCCGTAATAAGCAACCATACTGGCTTTATTCGCAGGAGCAATTTCTTTTGCTTTTTGCTGCAATTCAGATGGTAATAGAAAAGGTTTGTTTTGAGGTTCTACCAAACGCCAATCTTTTCTTGTAATGTCTTTTATTTCATCATGAAAACAAAAAATACAGCCCGTTATACAAACTACAAAAACAATAAGCCCAGAAATTAATCCGAGCCATTTGTGTATAAAACGTATTTTGGTTTTGAATCCCATATTTTGATTAAAAACGTAAAATTATACGCAAAATCAATAGAGGACAAATAAATTGAGCTAATTTTTAAGAAACTGCTTTTTTGGGTTTTAAATGATAAGCTGTATATAATGTAATTGCAGCTAAGAAAATCCAAAAAACGTCGATAAAGAAAATCTGAAATTTGTTTTCTATAAAAGAAGTCCAAAACCAATTTCCAGAAACAATTCCGTTTGTAATTGGAATTAAGAATCCTAAAATACTTCCTGAAACCAAACAGAACTTATTCGTAAAAGCATCATTCTTTTTAATGATGAAGAAAATGGCAAGCAATAGCCAACCTCCAAAATAAAGAGCATATAAATTAGATTGGCTTAAAGGATAGAAAATCTTACTTCCAATAAAAGCTAATGCCGTAATTGGATACATGCTTAAGCAAATTGCCAGATAAATACGAACAACGGCATTGTTGAAACGTCTTTTCTTTTCTGGCATATTATTTTTTTGTCTTGCAACAAGCCAAATCATGACTCCAGAAATAATAACAAAACAGGTTATAATTCCTAAAAGGAAACTTACGATTTTTAAAGCATATCCGCCATAATCGCCAAAATGAATTCGGTACAAAACATTTTTTACAACATCTAGGTAATTAGTTTGGGCAATTGGATCTTTTTTGGCAATTTCTTTTCCATCGGCAATTCTATAAACTACTTTCCCAATTCCTGTAAATTTCTTATTGCTTAAAAGTTCTCCTTCGACCAAAACGTGCATATTGGCATCTCCATAATTCTGGATAAAAACACGAGTAATTTCAAAATCTTTCCAGTTCTTTTTGGTTTTGGCAACTAGCTCATCAATATTAAATGGATTGGCTAACTTTTTATTTTCAAATTTATAATCGGCATCTGTGTATTCTAATTCTTTGTATGATTTATCCTGATCACCATTGTATAAAGCAGCTACGGCTGGTGCTACAATTAAAAGTTTAATCATAAAAAAAGCACCTGTAACGGCATATACAAATTGAAACGGAAGTCCAATCATTCCTAATGCTGTGTGTGCATCTGTCCAAAGTGTTTTTAATTTTTCTTTTGGACGGAAGATATAAAAGTTAGAAACGATTTTATTCCAATGCAATAAAACTCCTGTCACGATTGCGAATAAAAAAAACAGAGCGGTAAATCCGGCTAAATAATATCCGGTAGGATATGGAATTTGCGCCAAAAAGTGCAGACGGTATAAAAGTTCACCAAGAGAATAAGATTCTTCGTAAGTATAAGATTTGTAATTTTTATTGTCTAAATAGAAAAACTCTCCTGCTTGTTGTTTTTTTGGAGCCAATGTGTCTTTGGTTCCTTCCATATAAACAGCAACTCGATTTTCTATTGAAGGTTTAGAAATAGTGATATTTCTTCCGTGCAAAACATATTTTTTATCTAAATGCTGCAGGGCGTCATTGTAATCCAATTGAATTTCTCTTGTGATTGCTGTAGATTCACTTCTTTCCCAATTGATGATTTCATCTCTAAAAAAAGAAAAAGATCCAGCGAAGAAAATTACAAAAAGAACTACACTGATCACGATTCCGCTGACAGTATGTGTATGAAAATAGATATTGTAATGACGGTTATTCATATATATTATTGTGCCGTATTATAGGTTTGACCCAAATAAATAAAAAGACAAAAAAGTAAAGAAAGCAAGATGTAAATTCCCCATATTTTCCAACCGCTTTTGGCTAAAAAAGCAATGATCATTAAGGCAACCCATAAAATAAAACCAGTAAAAGCCATTGTCATTAAAACATTGGCACGGTTAAACCAAGAAGCAAGAGCCAAATGAAAAGTGACAGAAACAAAGTATCCTCCTAAAATTGCAGCAGTAATTTTGGAAAAACGTGGCCAAAAAGAGGGATTTAGATATTTTGAATTTGCTGGCATAATTTGATAATGATTACTGGTAATAGAATTCTGTTAGTGCAATAAAAACCAGTAATGCCAAAAGTAACTTACTGTTTATTTTTTTTAGTGGTGTAAGGATAATGATTAAACTTCCTACGGTCATGAGCTGAATAAAAAACATCAAAGTGCCACAGCCTAGTGATTGCGTAAAAAGCCACATTGCATACGCAGAAAGCAAAAGCATTAAGCCGATGATTTTAGTTGGCTTCGGATTTTTCTGCATCCATTTTTCAAAACCTAAATCATAAGACAAAACAGCTCTTTTTGAAGTGTAATACAACGTGTAAAAAGCTAAAAAAACGATAAGACTGGCAGTTGTAATCATAATCTTTAAAATTTAAAAAAACACCTTTCCTATAAGAGAAAGGTGTTTTTATTATTTTTTATTAGAATCTGTACGCGAAGTTCGCAGATACGCTTCTCATGTTTTTTGGGTGAATTGTTGACCAACCATCGTAAGTATCAACATTAGCAATATTGTCTAATTTTAATGTCAATGTAAATTTCTCCGTTCCGTAGAAAATAGAAGAATTTAAAACAGTATAAGAAGGAATTGTAAACTGACCTACAACATTTCTGTTCATGATTAGGTTTTTGTCAGCATAGTTTCCACCAAAACCTAAACCAAATCCTTGTAAATCTCCTTGAGGAAATTTGTAGCTTGCCCAAAAGTTTGCTGTGTTTCTTGGTCCTGAGCTCTCAGGTCTGTTTCCTACGAACGAAGGATCTCCAGCATTTAACACAGCATCTACATAACTGTAACCAGCAACAATGTTTAAACCAGCAACTGGATTTGCAACGATTTCTGCTTCAAAACCTTTGTTTCTTTGTTCTCCATCTTGGAAAGAAGTTTGAGTTGGTACTCCACCTGTAGAACCATAAACAGTATAAACTTGGTCTGTTACTTTGATATCATAATAGCTAAATGTTGCGTAAACTTTATCTTTAAGAACATTTAATTTAGTTCCGATTTCAAATTGATTAGCGTGTTCTGGTTTGAAAGTTCTTGGAATAACTGCGCCATTTAAACCAGTATCAGTTGTTGGAGCTGTATTGGTAAAACCATCCATATAGTTGGCAAAAATTGAAACTTTGTCAATAATTGGCTGATAAACTAAACCAAATTTTGGTGAAAAAGAAGTCTGGTTAAAATCATCAGCATTTGTAGTAACATCACCAGCAGTCATAAAACGATCTACACGTAAACTTGCCATTGCAGATAATGCAGGAGTAATATTGATTACATCTGATGCATAAGCACTAATAACCTCTTGTTTTGTTTTGTTATTGTTTGCGCCAGCTTCTGCTAAAAGTTTATCAGAACCAGCTTTTGTTAGGATACCACTGTCACCATTTGTAATATATTTTGCAGGATCTGTTATGCCAAATACGTATTGGTTTACAGTTGCTACATCTAAGTTTCCAATATAAACTCTTCCATTTGATACATATCCAGAACCATTATCAACTTGCCCTCTATTAAAGTAATCAAAACCAACAACAATTCTGTTTCTTAAGTTTCCAAGTTTAAAATCACCAATAAAGTTTTGTTGAATATCTGTTGTTAAAGTTGTTGTATCTTGGTAATTCATTGAACGTCCTAAAACAATTCCTTGATTTACTTCTGCAGGAAAATATTGTGTGCCTTCATAAAGATAAGTGTAATACCCTTCAGATTTAGATGATCCTCTTGATAGAACCGTTTGAGAAGTCCATTGATCAGAGATTTTGTAATTCATTTGTCCTTGAAGAGAGTAAGAAGGAGTTTCAATTGCAAGTTCGTTACTTGTATAAGAACGTTTGTTATCATAACCTAATTCATCCATATTATGAACTCTCAGAGGTGCTCCTCTATCTAAAAATAGCATAGTAGGATTCGTCTGTTTGTTGTTCATGAATTCAGTATTAATAAAAAACGAAAGTCTGTCGCTAGCTTGGTAAGATAAAGATGGAGCAAAGAAAAATGATTTTCTAAATCCAGCATCTTGAAAGCTGTTTTCTGTATGATATGCAGTATTAACTCTGAAATTAATTTTGTGTTCATCATCTACAGGAGTATTAATGTCTGCAGTTACACGGTTTAATCCGTAACTTCCTGCTGTATAGCTTACTTCTCCTCCAAAGTGATCATAAGGTTTTTTAGTAGTCAAGTTGATTAAACCTCCGTAAGAAATTAAACTACTTCCAAATAAAGTTCCAGAAGGTCCTTTAATAACTTCAATTTTGTCAATATTTGCAGGATCGATACTTCCGTTATTCAAAGCAGGTAAACCATTTGTCATTGTTGGCTGCACAGCAAATCCTCTTAGAGAGAAATATCCTGCACCGTCGCCACCACGTCCAGTAGAAGCCCAAAGCGGAGATAATCCTGGTGCATTTTTAAGAGCGTCATCTATATTTGTAACAACTTGCTCTTTTAAAAGTTCACCAGTAATTGTAGTATAAACTTGAGGGTTTTCAAGATTTTTAAGAGGTAATCTTGATACTTGTGTTGTTTCTTTACGCGCTAACGGGTTTTTTCTGTTTGAGCTTAAAACAACTTCATTTAATTCTTGAGAGTTTTCACTAATTCTAAAATCCTCAATAATTGAGTCGCCACCATTAAGGTTAACGCTTTTTTCTTTAGAAGAATAACCAATTCCAGAAACTTTGATTACATAGTTGCCTGGTTTAATATTTTTAATTTCATAGAAACCGTTCGCGTCTGTGCTAGTTCCTATTTTTGTTCCTTTCAATATTACAGATACGTTGTCTGCAGCTTGATTATTTGTTAAGCTAATTTGGCCTTTAATAGTTGCTTTTTCTTGAGCCAAAGCTGATACGCTGGTCATTAAAGCAAAACAAAAACTCAAAAAAGAAACTGTAAATTTTAATTTCATTTTTATTTAGAATTAATTTTGATAGTGCAAATTTAATTGTTGGATAGCAACTAAACAAGTTATTCTTATTTATTCTAAATTAAATATTTTTTAAAGGGTAAAATTTACATTTTTTCAAAAAATTAACAACTTAAGCTAAAATTAAGCTAATCTTAAGTAAAAAAACCTGCTCAAATTAATGAACAGGTTTTTATTATTGTCAAAAATTACTTTAAAAATTACAACTCTAAAGCACGTTTAGCGTCGCCATTCATCAATAATTCTACTGGGTTTTCTAAAGCCTCTTTTACAGCAACTAAGAAACCAACAGACTCTCGTCCGTCAATGATTCTATGATCGTAAGAAAGAGCAACATACATCATTGGATGAATTTCAACTTTTCCGTTTACAGCAATCGGACGCTCGATGATGTTGTGCATTCCTAAGATTCCTGATTGAGGAGGGTTAATGATTGGAGTAGATAACATACTTCCAAAAACACCACCATTTGTAATTGTGAAAGTTCCTCCAGTCATATCGTCAACTGTAATTTGACCATCACGAGCTCTTAAAGCTAATCTTTTGATTTCAGCTTCAATTCCACGGAAAGTTAAAAGTTCAGCATTACGAACAACAGGAACCATTAATCCTTTTGGTCCAGAAACTGCGATTGAGATGTCAGCAAAATCATAAGCAATTTTGTAATCACCATCCATCATAGAGTTAACATCTGGATATAATTCTAAAGCTCTTGTAACTGCTTTTGTAAAGAATGACATGAA
>NZ_DHEI01000153.1:13932-20828 GCF_002399805.1 Flavobacterium sp. UBA4854 | reverse complement strand
GTTTCATTTTTAGCTGAAACTAGTCTTTCTGCTACTTTACGACGTAACATAGATAATTTTGTACGCTCAGTTCCACGGCTTCCACCTGTTGGAGTTCCCATAGAAGGTACTGCATTTACAGCATCGTCTTTAGTAATTCTTCCGCCTTTACCAGTTCCTGAAACTGTAGCTGGAGCAATATTTTTTTCGTCTAATATTTTTCTTGCTGCTGGAGATGGAGTTCCTGCTGCATAGCTTGTCGCTGCTGGAGCTTGAGCTGGTGCTGCTTTTGGAGCTTCTGCTTTTACTTCAGCCTTTGGAGCCTCTGCTTTTGGCGCTTCAGCTGCTGGAGCTGTGCTTCCTGCTGGTTTAGCAGCATCTGTATCAATTAAACAAACTACAGCACCTACTGCAACTGTATCGCCTTCTTCAGCTTTTAGTGTAATTACACCGCTCATTTCAGCAGGCAATTCAAGAGTAGCTTTATCTGAATCAACTTCAGCAATAGCCTGATCTTTTTCTACATAATCTCCGTCTTTTACTAACCAAGTTGCAATTTCAACTTCTTTTATTGATTCCCCTGGTGATGGGACTTTCATTTCTAAAATCATCTTGTTTTTGTTTAAAGTTTAGTCAGTTTAAAGTTTCAGGCTTTGTGCAACATGAAACTTTAAACTTGAAACAATTATTTTTTTAATTATCTAAATAAGTTTTTATCGAATACCATTCTAATAGCATCTGCATGACGGCGTTTTGCACGTGTGTAACTTCCAGATGCTGGAGCAGAATATGCTTTTAATGAAGCCAATCTCCATTTTACAAGATCAAAATTCATTAACATAAAACTGTAAGCTCCCATGTTTTTAGGTTCTTCTTGCGCCCAAACATAATCATCAGCATTTGGATATTGTGCAATAATTTCTTTGATTTGATCTACAGGGAAAGGGAATAATTGTTCGATGCGAACCACTGCAACATCATTTCTTCCGTTGTTTTCTCTTTCTGCTACAATATCATAGTAGAATTTACCTGTAACAAAAACTAAAGTTTTTACACCTTTTTTATCTACTGTGTTGTCATCAATTGTTTCTTGGAAACTTCCGCTTGCGATTTCTTCAACTGTAGATACACATCTTGGATCACGCAATAAACTTTTTGGAGAGAAAACTACCAAAGGTTTACGGAAATTCGTTTTCATCTGTCTTCTTAACAAGTGGAAGAAGTTAGCTGGCGTTGTACAATCTGCAACATACATGTTGTGTCTTGCGCAAAGTTGTAAATAACGCTCCATTCTTGCAGAAGAGTGTTCTGCACCTTGTCCTTCATATCCGTGAGGCAATAACATCACAATACCATTTTGGTTGTTCCATTTATCTTCGCCACAAGAAATGTATTGGTCAATCATAATTTGAGCTCCATTAGAGAAATCTCCAAATTGTGCTTCCCAAATTGTTAATGCTTTTGGGTTTGCTAATGCATATCCATAATCAAAACCTAAAACACCATATTCTGATAAAAGCGAGTTGAATACGCCAAAGTTTCCTTTTTTGTTTTCAATAGCGTTTAATAAAATTACTTCTTCTTCAGAATCTTCTACTTTTACCACAGCGTGACGGTGAGAGAATGTACCACGCTCAACGTCTTGACCAGAAATACGAACATCAAATCCTTCTGTTAGAAGTGAACCGTAAGCCAATGCTTCTGCAGTTCCCCAATCTATAGTATTGTTATCGTAACCAGCTTTTCTGTCTGTAACAATTTTACTGATTTTGTTGATGAATTTTTTATCTGATGGTAAAGTTGAGATTGTATTGATTATAGAATCTAATTCTTCTTTAGCAAAAGTAGTATCCACTTTTTGAAGCATTTGCGTATCTGTTACCTGAACAAATCCATCCCATTCATTTTTCATGAATGGAGTAATGATTGTTAAGTCTTTTTTACGAGAAGCTTCTAAGTTTTCTTCTAATCTAGCTTTATATTCTTTTTCTAAAGCATTAACATAAGAAGCATCGATTACGCCGTCAGAAAGTAATTTATCTGCGTAGATGTCTCTTGGATTTTTATGCTTAGCAATGATTTTGTATAAAACAGGTTGTGTAAAACGAGGTTCGTCACCTTCGTTGTGTCCGTATTTTCTATAACCTAATAAGTCAATAAATACGTCACGTCCAAATTGCATTCTGTAATCTAATGCAAAAGACACAGCATGTACAACAGCTTCTGCATCATCAGCATTTACGTGTAATACTGGAGATAAAGTTACTTTAGCAACGTCTGTACAATAAGTAGAAGAACGAGCGTCTAAGTAGTTTGTTGTAAATCCAACTTGGTTGTTGATTACAATGTGGATTGTTCCTCCAGTTTTGTAACCATCAAGTTGAGCCATTTGAATGATTTCATATAAAATACCTTGACCTGCAATTGCAGCATCTCCGTGTACTGCGATTGGCAATACTTTAGAGAAATCATCAGCATAGTATTTATCTTGTTTAGCTCTTGTAATACCTTCAATTACAGCTCCAACAGTTTCTAAGTGAGAAGGGTTTGGTGCTAAATTGATGTTGATGCTTTTTCCAGATCTTGTTTTTTTGTCGGCAGTAAGACCTAAGTGGTATTTTACATCACCATCAAAATATTCTTGATCGTAATCTTTTCCGTCAAACTCACCAAAGATATCTTGAGTCGATTTTCCGAAGATGTTTGCCAAAACGTTCAAACGACCACGGTGAGCCATTCCCATTACGAATTGTTCAACACCTTTCTCAGCAGCTTGCTCGATCAAAGCATCCAAAGCTGGTATGATAGATTCTCCACCTTCTAATGAGAAACGTTTTTGTCCAACATATTTAGTATGAAGGAAATTCTCAAAAGAAACAGCTTCGTTTAATTTATTTAAGATTGTTTTCTTTTCTTCTGTAGAGAAATTAGGCTGATTAACATTGACAGCCAATTTATCCTGAATCCATTTTACAACGCCAGGATTTCTAATATACATATATTCAATACCGATATGCTGGCAGTAAATAGCTTTAAGACGATTTACGATATCTTGTAAAGAAGATGGCGCCATGCCAATTGTTTGTGCAGCATCAAAAACAGTTGAAAGGTCTGCTGCAGATAATCCGAAGTTTTCAATATCCAAGGTCGGAGATGAAGTTCTACGGTCACGAACAGGATTTGTTTTTGTGAATAAATGCCCGCGCGTACGGTATCCGTCAATTAATTTTAGTACATTGAATTCTTTTTGCAGTTTTTCTGAAACCAAACTACAGTCTGCGTTATCGCTAGTCACGTACTCAACGATAGTTTGCACAGGGTTTTCGTCGTTATAAGTTGTTTGTCCAAAGTCAAAACCTTGAAAAAAACTTCTCCAGCTAGGCTCAACGCTGTCTGGGTTTACTAAATATTGATCGTATAATTGTGCAAAAAACTCGGTATGCGCTGCGTTTAAAAATGAAAACCTATCCATAATATGAGTGAATATACTTTTTGTTATATAGAAAGGCAAAAGTACAACAATCACATTTATTTAAATCTTTTTTTTACGTACTTTTACGTAAAAATTTGTTAAAATAAACGTTAACTATGAATAAAATTCAATTTTCAATCGATTGCAGATATTTTTTTGTGATTTTGGCCGTCTTATTTTCAAGTTATAGTATTGCACAACAAAAATATGTTATAGACAACAGTAACCATTTTTGGGATAAGGTTCAGTTTGGAGGTGGATTAGGTCTCGGATTTGGTTCAGGCTATACTAATGTTTCTGTAATGCCAAGCGCTATTTATAATATCAACGAAATTGTAGCTGTAGGAGCAGGTCTTCAATTTGGTTATTTATATCAAAAAAATTATTACGAATCTTTCGTTTGGGGAGGTAGTCTTATTGGTCTAGTAAATCCTATTCCGGAAATCCAGTTATCAGCTGAATTGGAACAAGTAAGAGTTGATACCCAATATGAAGCACGATATGATGTTTATCATAATTATTATCCTTCGTATTCCGATAGTTACTGGAATACGGCTTTGTATCTTGGAGCAGGTTATAGAACAAAAAACGTAACAATTGGCGCTCGTTATGATGTTTTGTATAATCCTAATAAAAGCCTTTACGGTTCTGGATTTATGCCTTTTGTGAGGGTGTATTTTTAATCTAAAGTTACTAAAATTCTATTTTCTAGATTTGCTGATAAATGTAAATGGTTACAAATTCGCCATCATCTACTTTTATCAAATAACCTTCTGCATCATAAAAATATTTGAACGATTGTGTTTTTTGCGTAATACCATTGTCAACTATAGATTGTTCAATAATATGTAAATAAGGATTTGGCAATGTCTGGCCTAATAGAGACGAAAAAGTAGTAGCGATTTTATAATACGGTTCGTTATTATAGATACCAGCCTTTGTTTTGTCGTATTTTGTGAGAATAACTCTTCCATTGGCAACTTCGCCTAATGATTCAATAATTTCATATCGGGTTTCTTTGACTTCGGTATCGGTATATTCAAAAGTGGACGCATTTAATTTTCCTGTTCGTTTAGTGACTCTTTGCTCAGAATCATAGTTGTACACAGTTAAATAATTATCAATTAAAACTTTAGTAATTAAACCATTTTCATATGTGTATGGAGTACTGTTGTTTATGACATTTCCATTGCTGTCATATTCATAAGAAAATTCAATTCCAGAAGATCCCATTGATTCTGGACCTTTTTGAATTTCAATTTGAGTTAATTGTCCTGCATTATTATAAATATAATTTCTAACGTCTCCTTTAGGTGTATTTGTGTTAAGGGTATTTTCATTATCAGAATATAAATTATCAGTTAATGAGTAATCTGAAGTTTCGTCAATTTTATAATCGCTTTTTTTGTATTGAATTGATTGAACTAAATGTTTTGTAACTGCTTTCGTTTTTGAGGCTACAGTATTTTTATTGATGTTTTTAACAGCAGGTCTAAGTAAAGACGATTCTGGAAGCGTGGCTTTAGGCTGTAAAATTTTTGCCGTTACAGTTGTTGTCAGTCCTTTACTGTCTTTTATGGTAAAAGTATAATCTCCAGCAGCCAATTCTGTTTGTAATGGTGTAATGGTATAAGGTGGAGTTCCTCCAGCAGGAGTAATGGTTACTGAGCCTGTTTTTGCGCCATAAACGGCAACATCAACTTGTGTGAAAGTTGCAGTTAAAGGTTTTGTTTCTTCAGGATTTGGTTTTTCTGGTGTGACAGGAGAATCTTCTGAAGAACAGGATATTATTAGAAAAAGAAAGAAAGATAGAATCAGCGTAATTTTTCTCATAGATTTAGGAAATTATCTGACAAATATTATTCTTTTTTTTAAATAAAAGAAATAATGCGTTTGAAAAAAGAACCTTATTTATAATAATTTCTAAACCAAACCTTCTGCCATTCTCTTTTCAAAATTAAAAAGGCAACTTGTTCAGCAAGAATAACTAAATCAGAACCGTCGAGCTGTTTGATTTCGTTTTCGGGAACGTCAATTATATATAGGAGATTTAAGTATTCAGCAAATTTGTACTGAATCATTCGATAGATTTTTTCGTGAAGCTGAATTTTTAATTCGTCAGGCGAAATGCTTAACGGAAAATCAATTCCTTCATTTGCCAAATTAAAATCCTTATTAATCTGCTCAATAAGATTCAAATATAAAGTCTCTGCTTGCGCTTGTGCTAACAAAGATTCTGTATTTACCGGTGCTACAAACATGATATTTTTGATTTTAGATTGATGATTGTAGATTTTTTACTGAATACTGACACTGAATGCTGAAAACTAGACTTTTCGTCCCATTAAATTTTCGCCAAAAGTTCTCAAAACATTTTTCTTTTCGGTATTTATATCCATTTTTTCTAAAGTTTCAAAAGCTTTAAAAGTGTACATTTCGATTGCTTCTTGAGTAGCTTTTGATGCTCCAGATTCATTAAAAATAGTCTTGGCAGTTTCTATTTTTTCTGAATTATCTTCTAATTGTAAAGTAAATAATTGTTCTAATTCTGAAGCTTTTTCTTTAGAAGAAAACTCCAGGGCTTTTAGATACAAATACGTTTTTTTATTCTCTATAATATCTCCGCCAACTTGTTTTCCAAAAGTTTCAGGATCTCCAAAAGCGTCCAAGTAATCATCCTGAAGTTGAAAAGCCAATCCTAAATTTAATCCGAAATCGTAAATTAAGTCAGCTTCTTTTTCAGAAGTTTTAGCTACAATTGCACCCATTTTCATGGCAGCGGCAACCAAAACCGCAGTTTTATATTCAATCATTTTAAGATATTGAGAAATCGTAACGTCTTTACGCGTTTCAAAATCTACATCCCATTGTTGACCTTCGCAAACTTCAAGTGCTGTTTTACTGAATAATTTTGCAAGATTTCTAAAAACTATTGGTTCGTATTGTTCAAAATATTGATAAGCTAAAATTAGCATTGCATCTCCAGAAAGAATACCAGTGTTTAAATCCCATTTTTCATGAACTGTAACTTGACCTCTTCTTAAAGGCGCATCATCCATAATGTCATCATGAACTAACGAGAAGTTATGAAAAACTTCAACCGCCATTGCTGCGGGAAGTGCAATTAAATAATCAGTATCAAAAACCTCGGCTGCCATTAAAGTTAAAACCGGACGTATACGTTTTCCGCCAAGTCCTAAAATATATTCTATAGGTTCGTAAAGATTTTTAGGCTCTTTATGTATGTTTTGGCTTTCTAGATAATTAATGAAAAAATCTTGGTACTGACTTATATCGTGCATAATGAATTTCTGATTTCGTGCCCCAAAGATACAATTCAAATATGAATTATGAGATTGAAATGAAAATCTTAATCAAGATTCTTTTTGGGAGATAATCTTAAGAAAAAAAACACCTTCAGAATTTGAAGGCGTCTTTTCGGGAT
>NZ_DHEI01000153.1:0-13735 GCF_002399805.1 Flavobacterium sp. UBA4854 | reverse complement strand
GAAGCTGTATTGCTTAAAATAGAAATTTGTGTCAGCTCACTGCCATTTAAATCATATAGTTTACCAATAATTTTAGCATTAGCAATATTGTTTTTTGAATTACTAACGGAAATGTTTAAAATATTTGTCGCAGGATTTGGGTAAATAGTGACACGATCTTCAGATTGTATTGCAGACGTTTCTATTGCAGACGTTTCTGCAATTGTTTTTGCCGCAAATGTACCATTGCAAGAACTTAAGGTTACCACTTGTCCATAAATTGTGTACGGAACGCCAGTGCAGGTTGTATTGGTAGTAACAGAGAAACTAAAAACAGGATAAGTTCCAGATGGAATTTTGTTTAATGGGATTTTGAAAAGATATCTTTTAGAATTGATTTCAGTATAAGTAATTCCGGGATTGCTAATTCCAGTAGAGAAATTTCCAAATGTGTAATTATAACTTACTGTATTATCTGAATTAACAATGTCTATGGGAACATAATGGTATGTATTGTCGCAATACTCGGTATAATCAGTTGTAGCGGTTTTCTTTGTACCAAAATAAAGAGGTTTTTCTCCTATATCTACAGTTCTTGTTATGGTTTGAACTCCGTTGATCGTTGCTGTTACTGTTCCTGTTTGATAAGTATTTCCTACAGTGCTTTGTACGTTTATTTGTGCTGTATTTGGTGTGTTTGGAGGTAAAGTCATAGCGATTGTAAGATTTGGCGATGTGCTCCAAACTATAGAACTTCCAGCAGGAGGAGAAGGAGTCAGGCCAACAAAAGTTTGAGATGGCGAACCACAAACGGGATTACCTCCATATAAACTATAAATTTTAGGGTAAACTGCACTAATAGCTTGTATATCATCGGTTGACAATGTTCGTTGCGATCCATTATAATATGCATACATGATTGCTCCTGGCACATTGCTATGTTGTAATCCTAATGAATGTCCTAATTCATGAATGGCGACTGTAACCAAATCTATAGGTTGTGAGGATGTGTATTGTACGCTTGTTGTCCAAGTTTCAGAGTCGTCAAAATGTAAGTCTCCAGCATACGCTCCGTTTGGTGGAGGGAAAAAAGCATGCGCTAAAACACCATTTACTGCATCAAAAGGTGCTCCATCTCCATGATCTCCAACGGCCCATTTAATGACAATATCGGCGTTTGCTGCACTTGTAACTTCGGTAAAAGTCAAACTTGTAACACTTGACCATACTTGCATTGCTTGCACCAAAGCAGTTTTTTCATCTGTTCCTGCAATATCATTTGTCCCATTTTCAAAAAAGTAGGTGAGATTGGTATGATCCCATTTTCTTCCGTCAAGGCTAAAACTTGGATTGTTGTCTATTGGGCCATTATCATACAAAATCTGCGCATCCATCTGGGAGATACCGAAAATGCAGAATAGAAGTAAAGTAATTTTTTTTCTCATAATGTAAATTTTTTAGGGTTAAATAGTTGTGCTAAAATTATACGTATTGCTGTAAGATTTGTAGTATTATTTTAGCAAAAAGCAGTATTAAATCTACATTGTCAGATAGTTATAGATAAACGATGATTTTTAACAGTTATAAATCGTTGTAAAAACACAGGATTTGATTTGATTAAATTTTTTTTGTAAAAAACTTGGAAACTTTTTTGGTATTCAGAGTTTCCTGTCTATATTTGCAGCGTTAAAATGGAAACTCAGAACACTGTAAAAGTTTCCATTGAGAGTTTTAAAGATTTATAAACTCAATTAAATCAAGTATTTATGAAAACAAAATGGACTTTAGATTCTAGTCAGTCAGATGTTTTATTGAAAATGAGACGATCAAGAACTGCTTATTTGGGAGGAGATGCAAATAAATTTGATGGGTATGTGAATATTGAAGACAATGAGATTGAAGACGCTTCTGTCGAATTCTCATTAGATATCAATAACAAAAATGAAAGTTTTCAATCTATAGACGCTTATTTACAACTTCAAGATTTTTTTGAAGAAGATGAGCATCCCATTATAAGTTTTAAATCGACTTCATTTCAAAAAGTAAATCAGAATATTAATTTCTTCAAAGGAGATTTGACCATAAAAGACATTACAAGAGTAGTTGAATTGGATGCTGAATTTCTAGGAGAAAATATTTATAACGGAGAAAAGAAAGTGGCTTTTGAAATTAAAGGAAATATCAAACGTGAAGACTTTGGTTTAGATTTCAATTCTTTTAATCATTCTTCGGGAACTGCTTTGGGTAAAGAGATTAAACTTATTGCAAATTTAGAGTTCGCAATATAAATCTTACTAAACCAGTAAATTAATGTAAAATTATTACAAATATATAGGAAACTATTTTTTTGATTTTAGTTTCCAGAGTATATTTGTAAGGCAATTCGAGAATTTAAAATGAAAGAGAAGATTATAGCAAAAGCAAGCGAATTGTTTTTAAAGCTTGGTTTTAAGAGTGTTACAATGGACGACATTGCAGGCGAAATGTGTATTTCGAAAAAAACGATTTACAAATATTTCTGTAACAAAGAAGTTCTAATTGAAGAGAGCACATCGTTGGTTCATGGCCAAGTGCACGAAATCATGGATACTATTATTGCTAAAAATTACAATGCTATTCATGAGAATTTTGAGATTAGAGAAATGTTTCGTGATATGTTTAAAAACAATATTGACACTTCGCCAATCTATCAGTTAAAAAAACATTATCCAGAAATTTATCAGAACATTTTGTCTTTCGAAATTGATCAGTGTACACAATGTTTTAGAGATAATATTGAAAAAGGAATTCGTGAGGGACTTTATAGAAGTGACTTAAATGTAGAGGTTTATGTTAAGTTTTATTACACTCTCGTTTTTCATATAAACGAAAATACAGTTTCTGAAAGTGAAGCGCAAAGAATAGAGTTGGAAGCCTTAGAGTATCATACTCGTGCAATGGCGACTGAAAAAGGAGTAGAGGAATTAGAAAAGCAATTAAAAAAAATTAGAAATTAATTATTATCCAAATTGTCGTCATTTATTCTAGAGAGTTGTAAAAGATAAAATGACGATGCCATCTCAAATTTTTAAAATAAATATTAACTACTTATGAAAAGAATCTTTCTTATAGTTTTGTGTACAATAGGCTTATCTGCCGCCGCACAAACCACTACTTTAACTCTGAAAGACGCGGTCAATTATGCACTTCAAAATAAAGCTGATGCAAAAAAAGCAAAACTTCAGATTGAAAATAGTGAGTACCAAATTCAAGAAATACGTTCGAGAGCTTTACCACAAATTAGTGCAAACGGAAGTCTTACTTATAATCCAGTAATTCAAACAACAGTTATTGATGGAGCAGCTTTTGGTGCGCCAGGAACTACTATTCAGGCAGCTTTTGGTCAAAAATGGACATCGACTGCTGGACTTTCTTTAACTCAAGCCATATTTGATCAATCTGTTTTTACAGGTTTAAGAGCAGCAAAAACTACACGTGAGTTTTATCAAATAAATGATCAGTTAACTGAAGAACAAGTTATTGAAAGAGTTGCAAATAACTACTATTCAGTTTATGTACAAAGAGAAAGACTTATTCTTTTAGACAGCAACTATGTAAATACTCAAAAAGTTCGTGATATTGTTCAAGGGCAGTTTAACAACGGTTTAGCTAAAAAAATTGACTTAGACCGTATTATCGTAAAAATGTCTAACATTGATACAGATCGCCAGCAGGTTAAAAATCAGATTGAGTTACAGGAAAATGCATTAAAGTTTTATATGGGTATGCCTATAGAAACTCAAATCGTTATGCCAAAAGAAGAATTTGAAGTTGTACCAGCTGCTTTAACACAAGAGCCAAATATTGAAAACAGAACAGAATATTTGCTTTTGAAAAAACAAGAAGAGCTTTTAATATTCAATAAAAAAGCTGTTGAAGCGGGTTATTATCCAACACTTTCATTATCTGCAGGTTATAATTATATCGGGCAAGGACCAGAAATGCCTTGGTTTGCAAAACCAGAAAAAGGAGTTTATTGGTCAGATTTCTCAGCTATTGCTTTAAACTTGCACGTGCCAATCTTTACTGGTTTTGGAACTCGTGCTAAAGTAAGACAGGCAGATGTTCAAATTAGAGAACTACAAGAAGATATCAAAGACACTAAACTTTCTCTTGATTTAGATTATAGAAATGCAATGACACAGATTAACAATAATCTTGTGACTATTGAAAATCAGAGAGAAAATATGCGTTTGGCAACTGAAATTCTAAGCAATACCAAAAACAATTATCTTCAAGGTTTAGCATCTTTAACCGATTTGCTAGACGCAGAAAATGCATCGCTTGAAGCTCAAAATAACTTTACAAGAGCGGTTTTAAATTATAAAATTGCCGAAATATCTCTAATCAAATCGAAAGGCGAACTAAAATCTCTTACTAAATAACAAATTATTACAATGAAGAAAATAATTATAACAATCGTAATCATAGTCGTGGCTTTTGTCGGGATTAACTACATTTTAAATAAAAATAAAGCAGAAAACGAAGCTAAAACTGCAATTGTAGCAGAAAAAAATGCAGCAGTTTCTGTAAAAGTAGCGACAGTAAAAACAGAAGATGTTAATTTAGGTTTTACTGCAAACGGAAACTTCGCACCAATTCAAGAATTGACTTTCTCTGCTGAAAAATCAGGAAAAGTAATTAGTGTTTTAGCAAAAGAAGGTGACTATGTAAGAGTAGGACAAACTCTTTTAACAATGAGAGGCGATGTTATCAATGTAAGTGCTCAAGCAGCAGAAGCAGCATATCAAAATGCAAAATCTGATTATGCTAGATATGAAAATGCTTTTAAAACTGGCGGTGTTACAAAACAACAATTAGATCAAGCAAAATTAGCTTTAACTAATGCGCAATCTAATTATACTCAAGCTAAAATCAATGTTGGAGATACAAGAGTAAAAGCTCCAATTAACGGATATATCAATAAAAAATATATAGAGCCAGGTTCTATTCTAACTGGAATGCCTGCAACTGCTTTATTTGACATTGTAAATGTTTCTAAATTAAAATTAACAGTTACTGTAAATGAAGGACAAGTTGCTAGTTTAAAATTAGGAAACAGTGTAGACATTACTGCAAGTGTTTATCCTGATAAAACATTTAGCGGAAAAATTACTTTCATCGCTGCAAAAGCAGATGCTTCTTTAAATTTCCCAGTTGAAATCGAAATTACAAACAACGCTAACAACGACTTAAAAGCGGGTATGTACGGAACTGCAAACTTTGGCGCTAAAAACCAAAAACAAAACTTGAAAGTTGTTCCTAGAAATGCTTTTGTTGGAAGTGTAAGCAGTAACGAAATATTTGTTGTAGAAAACGGTGTTGCTAAATTAAGAAAAGTAGTTGCTGGAAGAATTTTAGGAGATAAAGTTGAAATCATTAGTGGTTTAAATGACGGAGAAACTGTAATTGTTACTGGTCAAATCAACCTACAAGACGGAAATAAAGTAGAAATTATTAAATAATTTTAAGCCTTAAGCAGTAAGCCATAAAGCTTTAAGCATTTTAAAAATGCCTAAAGCCTACAGCGTATAGCCTACAGCAAAAAACAAAATATATGAAATTAGCCGAAATATCCATAAAACGTCCGTCGTTGGTAATTGTATTGTTTACAATTCTGACTCTTGGTGGATTGTTCAGTTACAGCCAATTAGGCTACGAGCTGATCCCAAAATTCGAAACTAACGTAATTACAGTTTCAACTGTATATCCTGGAGCTTCTCCAAGTGAGGTTGAAAATACAGTAACAAAGAAAATTGAAGATGCGATTGCATCTCTGGAAAATATCAAAAAAATTGATTCGAAATCTTATGAAAGTCTTTCGATTGTATCAATTACATTGACTTCAAATGCCAATGTTGATATTTCGATGAATGATGCACAGCGTAAAATTAATGCTATTTTAAGTGATCTTCCAGATGATGCAGATCCACCGTCATTGACTAAATTCTCTTTGAGTGATTTACCAATTATGACGCTTGGTGCGAATGGAAAAATGGACGAAGCAGCGTTTTACGATTTGATCGATAAAAAGATTGCTCCTGTTTTATCTCGTGTACAAGGGGTTGCTCAGGTAAACATTATTGGTGGTCAAGAGCGTGAGATTCAAGTAAACCTTGATGCAGTAAAAATGCAAGGTTACGGACTTTCAGTTCCACAAGTGCAACAGACTATTTTAACTTCGAATCTAGATTTCCCAACAGGAAACATCCAGACTCGTAACCAAAAGATCTTAATCCGTTTAGCGGGTAAATATAAAAATGTTGACGAATTAAGAAACTTAGTGGTTTCTTCTAAAGACGGAATTCAGGTTCGTTTAGGAGATATCGCCGACGTTCAGGATACACAAAAAATTGCAGAGAAAATTGCTCGTGTAGATCAAAAAAGTGCAATTGTACTTCAAATTGTAAAACAATCAGATGCCAATGCCGTTGCGGTAAGTGAGCAATTGATTAAGACAATTAAAACACTAGAGAACGATTACAAATCGGCTCAATTGAAATTGGAAGTAGCAAAAGACAGTACAGTCTTTACTCTTGAAGCAGCAGATTCTGTTGTACACGATTTATTAATTGCGGTTATTCTGGTAGCATTCGTAATGTTGTTCTTCTTGCACAGTATTCGAAACTCGTTAATCGTAATGGTATCTATTCCAGCATCTTTGATTGCTACATTTATCGGGATTTATTTGTTAGGTTATACACTTAACTTAATGTCTTTACTTGGTTTATCTCTTGTTGTAGGTATTCTTGTGGATGACGCGATTGTGGTACTAGAGAATATTTACCGACACATGGAGATGGGTAAAAGCCGAATTCGTGCGGCTTATGACGGAACTGCCGAAATTGGTGCAACCGTAACTTCGATTACTTTAGTAATTGTGGTAGTGTTCTTGCCAATTGCAATGAGTACCGGATTGGTATCAAACATTATTACACAATTCTGTGTTACGGTAATTATTTCTACAATGTTCTCATTGTTGGCTTCATTTACAATTATTCCATGGTTATCTTCTCGTTTTGGAAAACTAGAGCATATTGAAGGTAAAAACCTTTTCGGAAGAATCATTTTAGGATTTGAAAGCTACCTAACTCGTTTTACTGACTGGGTTTCTAACTTACTAAACTGGTGTTTAGATCACTATATCAAAACAATGGTGGCTATCGTAGTAATGTTCTTTGGTACAATCTTCTGGTTAATGGGAGGCGGATATATTGGAGGAGAGTTCTTCGCATCATCTGATAGTGGTGAGTTCTTAGTTCAAATCGAGATGCCAAAAGATGCTTCGTTAGAGCAAACTAACTTTATGACACAAAAAGCAGAAGCTTTCTTAAAAGGAGAGAAATATGTTTTCAGCCAGATTACAACAGTTGGTCAAACCAGTGAAGGTTTAGGAGCTGCTCAGGCAACTGCATACAAAGCAGAGATTGACGTTAAAATGATCGATCAAAAAGATCGTACAGACGACGCCAACGTATACGCTGCAAAAGTAAAACGTAAACTAGAAAAAGTTTTAGTTGGAGCAAAAGTAAAAACAGTTCCAGTAGGTATCTTAGGTACTGCTGAGGATGCAACTTTAGGTTTGATTGTAACAGGTCCGAACGTAGAAAGTGCAATGAAATTTGCTAAAATGGCTGAAGCCGAATTACGTACTATTCCTGGAACAACTGAGATTAAATTAACAGTTGAAGACGGAAACCCTGAAATCAACGTTCAGGTTGATAGAGATAAAATGGCAGCATTAGGATTAACACTTCAAACAGTCGGTTTAACAATGCAAACTGCTTACAGTGGTAATACAGATGGTAAATTTAGAGCTGGTGAATACGAATATGATATCAACATTAAATACAACGAATTTGATAGAAAAAACATCACAGACGTTAGTAACTTGATTTTCATCAACAATGCAGGTCAGCAAATTAAATTAAACCAATTTGCTACAATTACTGAAGGTTCGGGGCCAAGTAAATTAGAGCGTAGAGATAAAACAGCTTCTGTAACCGTACAAGGTCAGAACGTTGGGGTGCCAGCAGGAACAATCGTTCAGCAATGGCAGGCGAAATTAGATAAATTGCAAAAACCAACTGGAGTTAACTATATCTGGGGTGGTGACCAAGAGAACCAATCAGAAGGATTTGGTACTTTAGGAATTGCATTATTAGCGGCTATTATTTTGGTTTACCTTGTAATGGTTGGATTATATGATAGTTTCGTTCACCCGTTTGTTGTATTGTTCGCTATTCCGCTTTCGTTTATTGGAGTTTTATTCGCCTTAGCATTAACAAACAACACCTTAAATATCTTTACGATCTTAGGGGTAATCATGTTGATTGGTCTGGTGTGTAAGAATGCGATCATGCTTGTCGATTATACGAATCAGCGAAGAGCAGCCGGAGAATCAATCAGAAATGCCCTAATTCAAGCAAACCACGCTCGTTTACGTCCGATCTTGATGACGACAATTGCGATGGTATTTGGTATGTTCCCAATTGCATTAGCTTCAGGAGCAGGAGCAGAGTGGAAAAACGGATTGGCATGGGTAATCATTGGAGGTTTGATTTCATCATTATTCCTTACTTTGATCGTGGTACCAGTTATCTATGATATTATGGAGAAAATTATCCGTAAGTTCTCTAAAGGAGAAAAAATCGATTATGAAGCTGAAATGCACGCCGATTACGAGCATGCTGAATTAAGCGAAGACGGTTTTAATCCGAAACATACACATTAATAGTTTTGATTTACGATAGAAATTCCAAAGTCCGAAATTGGAATTTCAAAATGAAAAATCCCAGATTCCTTCAAATTGGAATTTGGGATTTTTTTTAGTAATAGCAAGTTGTAGATTTAAAATGACTCTTAAATAAAATGAATTATAATTATTAGTAATTAAAATGATTTTTAATCATCTTTGGCCTGACTATTATTTATATATCTTTTAAATAAATTATATATGAGTGAAAGACTTTTAGATTTTGGAATTTTCAATTAAAATTTAATAAAAAGAATGATACAAAAACATAAAGAAAATGATGAAACTTTGTCAATTTCTACAGCAGCACTATTCGTTGTATTGAAAAAAGAATATAAAATAATTTTGTTAGTTATTTTGTTTTTTCTAATTATTGGTATTTCATATATATTAATCATTCCTAAAGAATACATTTCTACTGGTAAAATAATGCCAGAAGTTTCTTATAAAGCTTCTAATGGTATGGGAGGATTGAATGAATTGTTAAAAAAATATAATGGCAATATTGATGTATATAATACTGAAATTACTAGTCCCGAGCTTTATGCTGAAATTATAAACACAAGTGAATTTTGTGATTATATTCTTGCTAAAGAAATAAACACAAAAAGGAATGAAAAGATAAGTTTTAAAGCATATTATGATTTGAAACTCAAAAGTAAAACATCATTTTTTAACAGAGAAAAATCAAACTTCGAGGCTAATGATAAAATGACACATTATAATATAGCAAAGGATATTCAAACAAGAATTGCCGTTACAATTGCTAAAAGGAATAATTTAATTTCTGTTTCAGTAAAAATGGAAGATCCTGTTGTTGCAGCAGATATTGCTAATTTTACAATTATTTACCTAATAGATTATATTACTAAATACCGTACAGAAAAAACTCGTCAAGAATTACGTTTTATTGAAAGTTTACAAAAAGATGTTTCAAATGATTCATCAAAAAATATACAATTAAAAACCGAAATACAGAGCAGTTTATCGGCATCAGTAATACAAATGAAAATAAAAATACAAGAAGATACACCTACAATACAAGTCTTAGAAAAACCACAAATTCCTGTTTTTAGTAGTGAACCACCAACACTTAGAGTTTTTGCTGAATTCATCTTTTTAGGTTTATTAACAGGAGTAATTATTGTACTTCTAAAAAACTATAATTACAAAACAATATTGAATTCTAGCTCCCCTACTTATAAAGAGTAAAATACTAGAACGTTTTCCATGGATTGAGACCTTTTCTTACAAGCTGTCTATAAAGTAATCTGTTATGATATATAGCAATAATAATACTGAGTACATTAAGTAAAATTAGGAGAGGACTGACGCAATTAATAAAAAGTGGATCAGATAATATTTGTATAATATAGGAAAAGGTACCTATTAATATTAAAAATGAAATCAAAAAAGATTGCCCCTCTATATTTTTTCTTTGAAAAAACATTATTGTCAGACATGTTGGAATAAATAAGACCCAGATAAAACCTAAAATGACACTAATTTGTTCGTTGGGTATAGTAGTTAGATTTTGAGAAAAAAATTGGTGTGTAAAAAAAGTTATTAAGAAACCAGCAATAAAAGTAAATATACTAATGAGATACCATTGTCTTTTTTTAATGAAATAAAATTTATTAAAATATGGGTATCCATATTTAAAATATGTATAAACAATTCCCAGATCTAATAAAAACCACGGTATGTTAAAAAGTATATTAACAGGATGACAAAAAGAATAAATAAATTCATAACTAAAATTAAGAACAAGAGGAATAAGAGGCATTCCATATGTTTTATCTTTCAATCCTTTATAAACAATAAGGACATAAGCAAAAATCCAAGCCCCCCCTCCAATTAGGCCCAATAATATAAAAAGATACTTCATTTTAAGTCTTTTTTTAAAAAAAATATTAGATTAAACAAAGTAGGAATATTGAAGATTAGAATAGATAAAACTAATAATGAAATATTTTCAAGATTTTTTAGGCAGAGTAATAATAAAATTGAAAGAGGAAGAATTGTGATATAAAAATCGAAAAACAAACTTCTTGATTTATGATTAAAATATGGTTTAAAAAAATAATACTTTACATTAAACATCATTCCAAGTATTATAAGTGAGGAAGCATATAAAATCAATGGTAAAATTAAAATCCGTAAGTCAATACACAAATTAAAGATGAGAAAAGATGCAATTTCTATGATTAGAATAAAGAATTTAAAACCATTTTTTACAGATCTAGGAGAACTATTCACAAAAGTAGAAACGCCAGCTTTCATGTCATTTTCATAATCATAATATTGGTGGATTATTAGAGAGCGCATCCCAAATGAAAATAGCATCCATAAACTACCACTAAGTATATAAGTAAGATTATTATTGATGTAACCATTAAGAAGAAATGTAAAAATAAAAAGGGAAGGAAAGAATTGAGATCCCAAGCCGTCTAAGATTATGCCAAAGTAGGCTTTCTCTTTTAATCTAAATTTTTTGCTAGAATAAAGATAAAAACAAATCCAGCCTAACCAGTAAAATAGTAAAGCAAACATATTGTCTAATAAAAGAAAAGAGTAAAAAAGGCCTAATGAAAAAATACTCCCTAAAGTTATTAATTGAGACGTTTTATTGAGGTTTGTCATAAGATTCTCCTTGCCAGCAATGACATCATCCTCCTGATCGTAATAATTATTAATTAAACTAGCAAAAACGGCACCAATTATCAGTCCTGATAAAAGAAATAAAATAGGGTAGATTTCATATCTAATATCCTTAATGTTGGTCTTTACAAAATAAGAATAAATTAAGATCAAAAAAGGAGGCAACTTAAACCACCATGTGCCAATTCGAATAAACTTTAAAAAATTCATTAATTCTTAGCAAAAATAAATTGATAATTTTTTCTAGATATTTCTTTTTGAATCCCACTTTTAAAAGCTGTAAGGAATAAAGTAGGTTTTTTAATAATATAAATGAACAGTTGCCAAATTTCTCTACCAATATCTCCTTTTAATACTGATAAATAGATTACCAGAATTTTATTTTGAATAATTTTCAGATCAATCATTTCTTGCTCTTTTTTATCCATATAGGAGCTAAATTTGTTCATAATTAAGTTTAGATCTTGGATGTGAAGTTTTCTAAATTCAATTCCTTTTCTGCCATCACTGATATTAGTAGTATCTCTACTTTTTTTCCAGAAAACTTCTTTCGTAAACCCAACCTGGCAATTTAAATTTTTAAAAATCATTTCCAGTTGCAAAAACCAATCATCACCAATGTTTACTTGAGAATTCCAACCAAATGGAATTGAAGATTTTTTTACAATTAAGCTAGAACTAGGAGCCATAGAATCAATCAACAAAAGCTTTCTAAATTCAGCATAGTCAAAAATATAACAACCTCTTTTTGAAATATTACTATTTTTTGAAAGATTAGGAAAAATATTTTCATGGTAAATATCGGATATACAAAGCTCCCAATTTGAAAAGAAAAGGTCTAATCGATGCTCCAACACATATGCAACACTTTTTTCAAGATAGGTATCATGCCAAATATCATCTGAATCAAGTGGTGCAATAATTTCTCCCTTAGCATACTTTAACCCTATGTTTCTAGTATCTGCTTGTCCTGTATGTGTTTTTTGAATATAAACTATTTTATTCCCAAAAGTAGAGACTAGCTGTTCGGTATTGTCTGTTGAGCCGTCATCAACAATAATAATTTCAGTATTCTTATAAGTTTGATTTATGGCTGCTTCCACTGTAGCACGTAAACAATAAGAGCGATTGTAAGTGGGAATAACAATCGAAACTAGAGGATAATCATTAATATTACTCAATGTGGTAGTTTTGGTTTTAGAATTTATTTGTTTTTTGGAACGCAAATCTAATCAATTATTTAGATATCCAACTTAAATTGTATGCCATCAAAAATCTTAAAATAATGTTTTGTATAATTTATAATATATACCTTATTTCTTTGCCATTTGTATTGTTTCAACTTGACTTTTTGATTTATTCCAAAGTCCGAAATTGGAATTTGGGATTTTTTTATTGTGAATTCAAAAATAAATAAATATGAGTTTTTTCGTTTATTTGCATCACCTTACAAAAACAACTATGCTACAAAAAGACAAGTCAGCAGCAATTGGTTTTATTTTTATAACCATGTTAATAGACATTACAGGATGGGGAATTATTATTCCTGTAATACCAAAATTAATAGAAGAATTAATTCACGGAGATATTAGTGAGGCCGCAAAAATTGGAGGCTGGTTAACTTTCGCATATGCGATAACTCAATTTGTATTTGCTCCAGTGATTGGAAATTTAAGTGATAAATTTGGAAGAAGGCCAATTATCTTGATTTCCCTTTTCGGATTTTCATTAGATTATCTTTTATTGGCTTTTTCACCAACTATTATCTGGCTTTTCATCGGAAGAATTATCGCTGGAGTTACCGGTGCCAGTATTACAACCGCTTCTGCTTATATTGCCGATGTTAGTACGCCTGAAAACAGAGCTAAAAACTTTGGATTAGTAGGTGCAGCCTTCGGATTAGGTTTTATCATCGGACCAGTTATTGGTGGACTTTTGGGACAATATGGATCAAGAGTTCCTTTTTATGCAGCAGCAGTTTTATGTATGCTAAATTTCCTTTACGGATTTTTCATTCTGCCAGAATCGCTTAAAAAAGAAAACCGCAGACCTTTTGATTGGAAACGTGCCAACCCAATTGGAGCTATTTTAGGATTAAGAAAACACCCAACTTTAATTGGTTTAATCGTTGCAATATTTCTTCTATATGTTGGTTCTCATGCTGTGCAAAGCAACTGGAGTTTCTTCACCATTTATCAATTCAATTGGGATGAAAGAATGATCGGAATTTCATTAGGAATAATTGGTTTATTGGTTGGAGTGGTACAAGGCGGATTGATGCGTTATATTAATCCGAAAATA
>NZ_DHEI01000130.1:0-5498 GCF_002399805.1 Flavobacterium sp. UBA4854 | reverse complement strand
TCTTCTGTTACGTGATGGCGTCCTTTATGAATCATGAAAGGTCCATCAAGAATAGAATCGCATGGTGACATATTTAGTTCTTCGATAGCTGTTGCGTAAACAAAAGGCTTGAAAGTAGAACCAACTTGTCTTGCTCCTTGTCCTACGTGATCATATTGGAAGAATTTGTAATTAATACCTCCAACCCAAGCTTTAATTGCTCCTGTTTGAGGCTCCATTGCCATTAAACCAGATTGCAAAAAGTGCTTGTAATAACGAATAGAATCAATTGGCGTCATTATAGTATCGCGTTCTCCTTTCCAAGTAAAGACACGCATTTTTGTTTTTACTTTGAATGAAGCAATGATATCATCTTCGCTTTTATCCATTTCTTTCATCTGAGCCCAACGAACAGAATTTTTCATTGCTTGCATGATGATTCTATCTGTTTCAGCTTGTGTAATATTTACGAAAGGAGCATTTTTATTAGTCTTTTGTTCAATAAAAAACTGCTGTTGAAGGTTTTTCATGTGCGCCGCAACAGCTTCTTCAGCATACGATTGCATTCTAGAATCTATTGTAGTATAGATTTTAAGACCGTCTTTATAAATATCATATTCCGATCCGTCAGGTTTTTTGTTTTCAGTAACCCATTTTTTCATGTAATCACGAAGATACTCTCTAAAATAAGTTGCCATACCTTCACGGTGGCTTTCCAATTTAAATTTCAGCGTAATTGGCAGTGCTTGAAGTCTTTCTTTTTCTGCCTCAGAAATCATTTTTGCTTTTGCCATTTGCGACAAAACTACATTACGACGGTTTTTTACTCCCTGAGGATTTCTTACTGGATTGTATAAACCTGAGTTTTTGAACATTCCGACCAAAATAGCCGATTCGTCAATGGTCAAGTCTTTTGGATCTTTGGAAAAATAAGTCTGTGCAGCAGAACTTACTCCAACAGAATAATTTCCGAAATCATAAACATTGCAGTACATCGCTAAGATTTCATTCTTTGTATATTGTCTTTCTAAACGAATGGCAATAATCCATTCTTTTATTTTTTGTACAATTCTAAAAGGCAAAAATTTAGATCCTTCACCATGAAACAACTGTTTTGCAAGCTGTTGTGTCAATGTACTTGCACCACCATTTGTTCCTAAGCTAAAAACGGCTCTTAAA
Source organism: Flavobacterium sp. UBA4854 (assembly GCF_002399805.1). Taxonomy (NCBI): domain Bacteria; kingdom Pseudomonadati; phylum Bacteroidota; class Flavobacteriia; order Flavobacteriales; family Flavobacteriaceae; genus Flavobacterium; species Flavobacterium sp. UBA4854. The sequence continues at coordinate 4,340 of NZ_DHEI01000130.1, read as the reverse complement.
GTTCCGCGCCCGTCAATTCCAGAATGTTCATAAAAACGTGCATCTTCAGTTGCAACAAGCGCTTCTACTAAATTTTTAGGCAAATCAGAATATTTAAGCTGAGATCTATTGGTTTTAAAATACTTACCAATTAAAACTCCATCAGAAGAAATAATTTCTGTAGCAAGATTTGAATCTGGATTTTCTAAATCTTCAAATGAAGGCATAGATCCAAATAAACCCCAAGAAGCAAATAAAAAGAAGGCTAAAACCCCTAATAAAGAGTAGGCAAAAACTCGCCAAAATTTCTTTTTGTAGTAATTAATATCCTTAGTGGTATTGGATTGATTGTTTTTTTTAGCAGCCATAAATATTTATCTAATCTTTTTGTTCTATTCTAAAACCAACGTCTGTAATTCCTTCTAAAGCTTCAACACCAGGAATTTTACCCGACTGTCTAACAGCTTGTTTGATGTGCACTTTGTATTTTCCTGTAAACTTTACATCTTCTTTATAAAAAAGCTTGCTTTCTTTTATATCAGAAAATCCGTTTCCTAACAATGTCCCATCTGGCTCTGCCATTTGGTATTCTAATGTATCGACTTTTGTAAAACCGCTTGGCGTTTCAAGAGCAACAATTAAAAATAAATTATTAAAAGGATAATTATTGTTGTCTCGAATGTTTACAAAAGCATTGTACTTTTTTGTAGAATCTAAAACTGGCAGATCAAAGCTTACAATACTGTCTTTGTGCCAAGCACTTCCAACAGATTTATACTGATCAAATACTCTTTTTTTATCACAAGAAAAAAGAAGTATTGCTACCAAAAGAAGAATTCCGCTATTTTTTATTCTCATTTTTAGTATTCGTTATTGGTTTTCTAGGTTCAGCCGGTTTATTTTCATTTGAATTTGGCTTATTCGGATTGTTTGGCTTATTCGAATTATGCTTTTTCTTATGATTTTGCTTATTCGGATTGTTTTGATTGGTTGGCTTATTTGCATTACCATTGTTCGGATTATTAGTATTTGTTGCTGGTTTAGCATTATTTACATTTTTATCCTGTTGTGGTTTTACTGGAGTTGCAACACCAGCCGTTTCTGCATTTTGTTTACGCTTGCGATTTGGTTTTTTCTTTCTTTTTGGCTGGTCAAAACGAGTTAAACTCTCCTGCCCCATTGCATTGTTGAAATCTTTTTCAGGTTCTGAAATTACCTCAACAGCAAAATCTTCTAAAGAAGAAACTTTATTTTTCTGTTTATTTTCAGCGATAATTTCTTTTACCTGATCAATTTTTAAAACATGCCAGTTTGCGAAGTTGTTGGTGTAAGCAAACCACATTAATCCTTTAAAAATATCTTGTTTTTGGCAAACTGCGTCACCTTTTTCTGTGATTAGTTTGGTATCGTAATCAGGAAAATCTTTTAAAGCATCCATGTAAGTGTCTAACTCATAGTTTAGACAGCATTTTAATTTACCGCATTGTCCCGCTAATTTTTGCGGATTTAATGATAACTGCTGATAACGAGCCGCTGATGTATTAACACTTCTAAAATCGGTTAACCAAGTCGAACAGCAAAGTTCACGTCCGCAAGAACCAACTCCACCTAAACGTGCCGCTTCCTGACGGAAACCAACTTGTTTCATTTCTACTCTAGTACTGAATTCTTTAGCAAAATCTTTGATCAGCATTCTAAAATCGACACGATCATTTGCTGTGTAATAAAAAGTTGCTTTTGATCCGTCTCCTTGAAATTCGATATCCGAAATTTTCATTTCCAATTTGTGCTGAATTGCCAATTCACGCGCACGAACCTTCATTGGCTCTTCGCGATCACGCGCTACAGACCAAATGTCGATATCTTTTTGAGATGCTTTTCTGTAAATTTTTGGAACCTCATTACTTTCGTAATTCACCCCTTTTTTCTTCATTTGAATCTTTACCAATTCTCCTGTAAGAGTCACAATTCCAATATCATGTCCTGGCGAAGCAACAGTTGCTACAATATCGCCAATACTTAAAGTTAATTTCTCTGAATTTCTAAAAAATTCCTTACGTCCGTTTTTAAAACGAACCTCAACACAATCAAAAATAGCCTCTCCATTAGACGGACTCATGTTCGAAAGCCAGTCAAAAACCGTCAATTTATTGCAGCTATCGGTGCCGCAAGTCCCATTATTTTTACAACCTTTTGGTGCGCCACCATCTGAGGTTGAACAACTTGTACATGCCATAATTATATATGTAGTGCTGCCAAAATGCAGCTTAAGTTCATAAACGTTTGATCGGTAAAGATAGTATTTTTTTTATTTTGCTTTTTATAGATTAGTTCTAAAGGGTTGTTAAATAAAAAATGCTCAAATTTTCAAAAAAAAGTAATTCAAAATTTTATTCTATTAAACATTTGTTCCATTCTTCAAATATTGAGTTAGATAAAGAACCTATTCTGTTTCTTTTATGGCTTATTCAGGTAATTTTCAATAATTTACTAAAATACTTTTGCGTCTAAAAGTTTAGAAAAAATCAACATTTGAATACGTCAATGATATTAAAACTTTAAAATAGAAATGAAAAAAATACAAACAGGTAAAATCTTTGGTAAAGCTGCTAAAGAAACCGGATTTAAAGGCAGTGGTGTAACTTGTTATATTGAATTTCCTAATTATTGATTAATTGTAAATCATCAAAAATCATTTTACAGCATTCATTTTTATGTAAATGTTAGCTTGATTTATAAAGAATTGGTAAATAGTACTATTACTGAAGATGTACTAAAAAATGCATTCAAGGGAAAGACAACTGTTTTTCCTCATGTATCTTTTAGAATTGAACATTGCCCTGGAATGCCTGATGATTTAACTATACAAATTGGCTGTGCAGTTGAAAATGGGCAAGAAGAAAAATTGGAAAATGTTCTTAAGGAAGCACTAACGAAATTGCTGTCTTTTATGGAAAAAAATTACAGCAGACAAGACATACGAAAAATGTATGAAGAGAAGAAATTATCTGCCTTGATACATAAAGAAGTTTAACAATAGTAAGTCAAATTGCACTTAATTGATATTTTAAATGCATAATAACAAACATGCGAATCCAGAAAACATCAATCAGCAGTAATTAAATACTTAATCGTAAAAATATTTCGCATGAGCAACATACTTGCATCGGGTCTGGTAAATAGTAAAAATGCAAACAAAGATTATCTAGGATTTTATAAGGAGGAAAAAGAACCTGAATATTATTATGGGCAAATTGGATTAACATGTTCCACAACAATATTTCATGAATATGCAAATCTCATTAAAGAATACTCCTGTGATACTATTAATTTGGTTGATGGTAATGATGATAATTTTAGATTTTTATATAATAAAATACCCGTAAAAGACAAAATATGCAGTATAAGCATAGTGGATCAAAGTTCGAACTGCATTGATAAAGAATGGGATTTGTCTGATTTATCAAATTTTGAAAATCTAAAATCTTTATCCATTTATTCTTTAAACTATTTAAAAAAAATTGACCTTAGTACTTTGGCTATCAAGTTAGAACGTCTAATTTTTCAGTACAAAGAAAGGAATTTCGAATTAAACGTATTAAACAATTTGAAAGTTCTCAAGTTATTTGATCTAAATGAAAAAGATTGTTCCTGTTTTTCAACATTAAATTCATTAAACCGAATTGCAATAATAAATTCCACAATTAAATCTTTAGAAGGATTGGGAAAAATTCCAAATTTGAACATGTTATATATTGATAAAACTAGAGGTTTGTCTGATTTTTCATCTATTTTGAAAATGGACAGTATTGAGCATCTTTGGTTTGGAACTGGCATTAAAAATGTTGATTGGGATTTTCTAAAAACCATGCCACAACTTAAATCTCTTCATGTTGATAAGGCAAAAGATATTTCATTTATAAAAGATCTTCCAAATCTTGAATTTTTTACGGCGAGTAAAATTGAAGACAAAAATATTAATCCAATAACAGAACATAAAGGCATTAGAAAAGGAGTTGGCAAACCTTTTCCTTTTATCATTTAAATTATTAATAAATTAAACAAAAAACAATGAAATTTTCGATTATAACTAGCGCAAACGAAAAAGAAAAAACAATTAAGAACTTTGACATTGTCGAAAAAGAAATTAACAACTGCAAAGAAGCAGATGATTTTGTTATTCTAAACAATAACCCAACTATTAATGATGCTATTTTTTTACAGGGAATGCTTTCTGGTAAAAATAAATACACCTTGGAAATAAGATTCGAACATGAAAATGATTTTTCCCAGTACGGCATTGAGGCTATTACAAAATCAGAATGCTTGAATATTTTCAGGCAATATTACGAAGGCAGTTT
>NZ_DHEI01000108.1:24554-48757 GCF_002399805.1 Flavobacterium sp. UBA4854 | reverse complement strand
ATTGCATTAAAAATATACTTAAACGAAAGACCTTTTGAGCCTCGTGAAAGAGATTATGCTCTCGTGGGTTCTTTCTATGTTTTTGCCATCTGGATTGGATTCGGTGTCTATTCACTCTATGAAAGCTTGCAAAAATATATTGCTCCAAAAATTGCAGGACCAGTAATTATTGCCGGAAGTTTATTGGCGGCACCTGTTTTAATGGCTTCTCAAAACTGGGACGATCACGACAGATCCGGAAGATATACTGCAGTGGCGATGGCAAAAGCTTATTTAAGTTCTTGCGACAAAAATGCCATCTTATTCACCATTGGAGATAATGACACATTCCCTCTTTGGTATGCACAAGAGATTGAGCATTTCAGAACCGATGTAAAAATTGTAAATACAAGTTTATTTATGACAGATTGGTACATCGATCAAATGAAAGCGAAGTCTTACGAATCTAATCCGTTGCCTATTTCATTCGAACATAGCCAGTATGTCGGAGATAATTTGGACTATACAGCTTACATTCAAAAAATTGATACTCGTTGGAATATTAAAGATTTTATCGATTTCATCAAAAATCCTAAATCGACTGTTGGTTTACAAAATGGACAAACCATTCATTTCTATCCAACAAACAAGATTAGAGTAAATGTGGACAAAAATACAATTATTCAAAATAAAGTAGTTAATCCTAAATATTACGATTCTATTGTTCCTTATTTGGATATTGACATCAAAGGAAGTGCATTATACAAAAACCGTTTAATGATGCTTGATATCTTAGCAAATAACAACTGGAAAAGACCAATCTACTTTAGTGGTGGTGCTTTTGATGATGAAGATTATCTATGGTTAAAAGATTATCTGCAATTAGACGGAATGGTTTACAAATTGGTTCCGATAAAAAATGCTCGTTCTAAAGATGGAGGACCATTAGATATGGGACAAATCGATGCTGATAAAATGTATGATATTGTAATGAAATGGGATTGGGGAAATAGTGAAAGTGAAAAAATCTATCATGATCCTGAAACTAGAAGAAACAGTATTACATACCGTACAAATCTTTCAAGATTAATGAATCAGCTTATTGCAGAAGGTAAAATTGACAAAGCTAAAAATATCATCAATTTAGCAATGACCAAAATGCCTTTAGATAAATATGGCTATTATTCTTTAGTTGAAGCTTTTGCTGATGGTTATTATAAAGTAGGCGAAAAAGCTAAAGCGCAAGATCTTTTAAACAAATTAGTTCAGAAATACAAAGAGAACTTAAACTATTATAGTACATTACCTCCTTCTGATCAAACTACTTTAGCAGTAGATATTATTACAGATATTGAACGCTACAGAAGCTTGCTACATGTAATGGATGACAATAAAGACAATGCTTTTTACAACCAGCACAAGACTACATTTAATACTTACGTAAATGTTTTTGAACGCTTTGGACGTGAAAAAGAATAAATAATATACGTAAATTTTACTTATTAAAAAAATGCAGCGCTATTTGATAAATAGCGCTGCATTTTTTAATTTTATAGATATAATACAATTTAATTCAAAATGAGTTTCTATTGGGTCAAAACTAACGCATTTATCAAAAAGGTGTTTTCTAAATATTGCTGGGACATTCCTAACAACGAAAAGAAAATATACCTCACTTTTGATGATGGCCCTACTCCAGAAATTACAGACTGGGTTTTGTCTGAATTAAAAAAATTTGATGCAAAAGCTACTTTTTTCTGCATCGGAAAGAATATTAAAGCAAACCTGACTTTATTTGAAAAATTAATTACTGATGGGCATTCTATTGGCAATCACACAATGAATCACGTGAATGGATGGAAAAGCCACACAAATGAATATATTGAAAACGTAAAAAACTGTGCTGCTATTTTAGATGAGCAAGAAAAAGCGCCTCACCATTTATTATTTCGTCCTCCTTACGGAAAAATCAAAAAAGCGCAATCTAAAATCCTTAGAAGTTTAGGCTATAAAATTGTAATGTGGGATGTTTTAAGTGCTGATTTTGATCAAAGCATTACGCCCGAAAAATGTCTTGAAAACGTAACAAAAAATGTAAAATCAGGTAGTGTGATTGTTTTTCATGACAGTATTAAGGCTTCTCCAAATTTAAGATTTGCCTTGCCTAGAACACTGCATTTTTTAAAAGAAAACGGATATAAGTTTGATATTATTCACTAAATAACATCAATAAAAAGTAGTTGTTTAGACGTTAAATTGTTCCTGAACAATTCCGATTATAGTATTCGCATCAAGCTCTCCAGATTGTCTCCAGATCATTTGTCCCTCTTTATAAATCATTAAAGTCGGAAGTCCTTTAATACGAAGTGCTTCTGCAAGTTCCTGATTTTTATCTACGTCTATTTTGATTACTTTGGCTTTATCACCAAGCGCAGCAGCTACATCCTTAATAACAGGATGCATAGAAACTGAAGATTCATTCCAATCTGTGTAAAAATCAATTAACACTGGAACTTGAGCATTTATTAGTTCTCCAAATTTTGACATAAAACCAAAAAATTAAGTTTTTTAAATCTTTAAAAAGAAATAAATATAATACAAATTTAGCATTTTTAACGAATTAAGCGACATTACGGCCCTTTTTTAGTTCAATGACTGTTATTTCAGGCATAATACCAACTCGTCCTGGATAGGCATGAAAACCAAAGCCACGGTTAACATAAACGTATCTTCCGACGTTTTCGTACAATCCTGCCCACTGTTTATAAATATACTGCGCTAAACTCCATTTAAAATACCCAGGAATTTCAATTCCGAACTGCATACCATGTGTATGGCCTGCAAATGTAAGATGGAAATTCTTTGGATGATCTTTAATTTCAGCTTCCCAATGACTTGGATCATGGCTCATTAAAATTTTAAAATCGTCTTGGTGCACATTTTCAGATGCTTTGTTCAAATCGCCTGCTTTCTTAAAATTCACTCCCCAATTTTCAACACCAATTAAAGCGATTTTATCATCTCCTTTTTGAATGTAAGTATGCTCATTCAACATAAGATTAAAGCCAATTTGACCGTATAAATTTTTAATTTGATGAAAGTTCTCATCTTTTTCCTTCTCAGACGGCCACGTTACATATTCGCCATAATCGTGATTCCCTAAAACTGCAAACTTCCCGTATTTATAATCTTTAATACGATTAAAAGTTTCCAACCAAGGATGCATTTCTTTAGCATGTGTATTTACAATATCTCCCGTAAACAAAATCAAATCTGCTTCCTGTGCATTAATTAAATCAATTGCGTAGTTAATCTTCTCAGGATTATCAAAACTGCCACTATGAACATCTGAAATCTGTGTGATTTTAAACCCATCAAAAGCATCTAGAAGATCTGGAAAGAATACAGTTTGCTTGATTACTTTGAAATTATATTTTCCCTCAAAAATTCCATAAATAATAGAAAGAAACGGAATTGCAGCCAACCCTAAAGCTATCTGGCTAACAAATTTCCTTCTATCAGGCATCATTTCTTTTCGAGGAGTATTGTAAACAAAATAATTTAAGATGCTTGCTCCTATCCTAAAAATATCTTCACCAAACATGATCAGCGTAAGCACAATTTTAGGCACATATACTGTCAGCATTAAGCCTGTAGTAAACATAAATTGTCTAGTCTGACCAACTGATCGGTCTACTTGCGAAAAAGAATATATAATAAAGATTAAAATCAGTAAGCTTATAGCTTGGTAACTAATCAAAACCCAACGTGTTTTGATTAATGTTCGAAAAGCCTGATATGAATAGAACTCAATAAATAATAAGAGAGCGCATAGAATTATAAAACGAAAGATCATTTAATTTATAGTTTTAAACAAAGTAACAAAGAATGAGAATTCTATTTCTTTTTATTATAAAAAATTTAACGCTGTAGAAAATAAAAAAGCTGAAAGATGGCTCTTTCAGCTTTAACCTACCAACCTTTAAAACTATTTAATCTTAAGACTTAAAATCTCGTTTTATTTTGCTTTTGGAGCTTCTGGTTTTGCAGCTTCTGCTTTTTTCTCACCTTTAGCTTTTTTGTCTGCTTTTTTATCGTGTTTTTCAGTTTTTGCTTCTTTTTTTGCTGGTGCTGGCGTTGTTTGTGCGTTTGCGATTGCAAATGTTCCTAAAACTGCTACTGCTAAAATTGCTAATTTTTTCATGATTTTAAATTTTTATTGATTGTTAATTCATTATTTATAAGCCAAAGATATAATCGTAAAATGAAGACAAAATGAAGATAAAGTCTTACAATAAATTTTAACTTTTATTTGGCTTTTTCGAACAACAATGTAAAAGTAGTTCCTTGATTTAAAACCGATTTTACTTTGATTTGAATATGATGAAAAGTAGCAATACTCTGTGCAATTGCAAGTCCTAACCCCTGCCCTTCCTGATCTGAACTGATTCTGGCAAAACGGCTGAATATTTTTTCAAGCTGCGATTCATCCATTCCTATTCCAGAATCTTTTACCGAGATAAAGTAATGTTCATCAGCAAAACCATCCTCTATAATTATTCCTCCTTTAGGCTTATTATATTTGATGGCATTAGTTACGAGATTATATATAAGAATATGAACCAAGGTTTTATTTCCTGTAAAAACAAAATCATTTTCTATTTCGTTCATGAACTGAATATCTTTATCCTCAATTCGATCTTGAAGGTCTTCCTGCAAATCAGAAACAATTTCCCTCAGATTGATTTCTTCATCTGCTATATATTGATTGTTATCTATTCTCGAAATCAGCAGGAGATTATTAATGATTTTTTTCAGCATATCTAATGTTTTCAACGAACCTGCAATTTTATCAACTGCATTATCGTCTAAAGATTGATTCTGCAACAAATTTTCAAGTTTGTTTTTAAGCAGTGCAATTGGCGTAAGAAGTTCATGCGAAACATTCGAAATAAATTGTTTTTCCTTTTTAAAAACTTCAGTAATTCGATCCATCATTTGGTTTAAAACAAAATCCAATTCTCTAAAATCTCTTGAAGTTGCTTTTATTGGAGTATGGTCAAATGTTTCCGGTTCGTTTACACGCCTGATTTTGGTATCAATAATTTTATAAAATGGCTTTAAAAGATATTCTATGTAAAAAGTATCTGCCAAAAAAGTAATAAATAGAATTATCACAAAAACAATTATAATAAAAAGCTTGATTACAAAGGTTAAATCGTTAACCTCGCTCAAACTGCTTCCTATTTCAAGCTGATAATCTTCGCCATCATATGTAAAATGATGCTGCAAGATTCTATACTCACTTTCCTCTCCTTCTATTTTTCGGTATTCATTACTGAAAGTTGTTTTTTTCTGATGTGGTTTTATCGAAACTCGGGATAGCACCAAAAACTCACTATGAAGTGTCGAAAACTCAGAAAAAGTATCAGTTGAATCCTCTGGATTTTCAATAAATTCATTAATCTCTTCTTTATTTAAGTGCTGAATAAATTTTTTCTTCTTTTCAACTAGCGTATTATTAATATGATGATACACTACATTTTTTACTAAAATAGGAAGCATCAGCCATAAAATCAAAATGACCAGCAATCTGCTCAATGCGTTAAAAATAGCTAATTGGTGTTTTATTTTCACAAGAATCGATTTATTCGTTTATACGATAACCTACATTTCGAACAGTTTCGAACCAATCAATAGAAGTGTGTTTGTCCAATTTTTTTCGGAGATTACGAACGTGCACATCTATAAAATTAGAATCTGAGTTAACCTCCAAAATATCGCCCCAAATATGCTCTGTTAATTGCAATCGTGTAATAACACGGTTTTTGTTTAGAACCAAATACTGAAAAATATCAAATTCTTTTTTAGTCAGATTAATTGGCTGGTCGTTAAAACTTACTCTATAATCCTGAAGTTGCAATAAAAAACCATGAATGCTTAAATTATTAAGAGTAAATCCATGAATTCTGCGAACTACGGCAAATATTCTCGCTGCCAATTCTGTCAGAGCAAAAGGCTTTGTCAAATAATCATCAGCCCCAAGATGAAGTCCATTTATTCTATCATCCAATTCTCCGCGAGCAGTAAGTACAATGACCGCAATTTTTGATTTTGTTTTTCTGATTGCCTGCAAAACCTCAAAACCATCACCATCAGGCAGTCCAAGATCTAAAAGCATAACATCGTAATCATTGCTTCCGAATTCTTCAAGAGCCTCGGCACAATTATTTGCAATTTTACAGATATATCCTGAGTTACATAAAAAATCGTAGACCTCTACAGCAAGTTCTTTATTATCTTCTACAATTAAAACATTCATAAGCCCACTATTTAAGCGAAATTAAAATTAATCAATTATCAAAAATTGAGTAGTGTATTATTAAAAAAATTAACGAACGAAAAAAGCTGACAAATTTCTTCATCAGCTTCTTCAATCGCGTTCTCATAATCATTATTCCTGTTTTGCCTTCGTTACAACGCTTCGAAAACAAAACGAGAGCAATTTTTATTTAGCTTTTGCAGGTTCTGGCTTAGCAGCTTCTGTTTTTGGAGCTTCAGTTTTTGCTGATTTTGCTTTTTTATCAGATTTGTGTTTAGGATGTTTGGTTGCTTTTACTTCTTTAGCTGGGGCTTCTTTTCCATTTTTTGCAGGAAATGCATGAACCATTGCACTTGTTCCTAAAACTGCTACTAATAACATTAATAAATTTCTCATGATTTCTAATATTTATGAATTAATAATTTTTATTTTACAGATCAAAATTACCCTCAGAAAATGAAGCCAAAATGAAGAAATCACTGAATAAAAAATTTTAACTTGATATTAACTCTTTACTTCTTTTCTGGTTAATAAATCGCATAAATTCATTTAATTACCGCTATTCTTTACAACATTGAGAAGATGCAATGTATTGTATTTCTACTAAAATGAACTTATACGACTTATATGGTTTAAAAAATTAATTTTCGAAAACCAAATCGTTTTTTAAAACCCAATTGTTTATTTTTACAGACTAATATTTTTAATATGTCAACTCAAAAACGCCTTTTTCTTCTAGATGCTTACGCATTAATTTTTCGTGGTTATTATGCTTTTATAAAAAACCCGAGAATCAATTCAAAAGGAATGGATACATCTGCAATTATGGGTTTTATGAACTCACTTTTGGATGTTATTAAAAGAGAAAAACCAGACCACTTGGCCGTTGCTTTCGATAAAGGTGGAAGCCATGTAAGAACAGAAATGTTTGTTGAATACAAAGCCAATCGTGATGCTACACCAGAAGCAATTAAAATTGCTGTTCCTTATATTCAAGAATTATTAAAAGCCATGCATATTCCGATTATCGAAATCGAAGGCTGTGAAGCCGATGACTTAATTGGAACAATCGCTAAACAAGCAGAAAAACAAAATTACAAAGTCTTCATGGTAACGCCTGATAAGGATTTTGCGCAACTAGTTTCTGAAAATATTTTTATGTATAAACCTGCCCGAATGGGTAACGGAATCGAAATATGGGGAGTTCCTGAAGTTTTAGCAAAATTTGAAATCGAAAGACCAGAACAAGTAATTGATTTTCTTGGAATGATGGGCGACGCTGTGGATAATATTCCTGGATTGCCAGGTGTTGGTGAAGTTACAGCTAAAAAGTTCCTGAAAGAATTTGGAACCATGGAAAACCTTTTAGAAAACACGCATTTACTAAAAGGCAAAATGAAAGAGAACATCGAAGCTAACAAAGAAAAAGGGATTCTTTCTAAAAAATTAGCAGCAATTATTACCGATTGCGATGTTACTTTTAATGAAGAAGACTACGAACTTTCTCGCCCAGATATTGAAAAAACTGATGCTATTTTTCAAGAATTAGAATTTAGAAGAATGGCAGAACAGTTTGACAATTTATTTAAAACTGATGGCACGCAAACTGCTGCCCCAGCTCCTGATGCCAAATTATACAAAAAAGCACAGCCTAAAAATGAAGACCAGTTTGATCTTTTTGGTGGCGGAAATACAAATGGAGAAAACGCTGAAATCGAAAGAACTTCGTTTTATAATACTTTAGAAAACACAGAGCATTTTTACCAAACCATTCAAGGCGATTTAGGCATTAAAATGCTTTTGCAGAATTTACAAAAACAGACTTCGGTTTGTTTTGATACTGAAACCACAGGAATCGATGCTTTGCATGCAGAATTGGTCGGAATGTCTTTCTCTTACGAAAAAGGAAAAGCATTTTATGTGCCGTTTCCAGAAAGCCAGGAAGAAGCAAAAGCTTTAGTAGACAAATTTGTTCCGTTTTTTGAAAATGAAAACATTGAGAAAATCGGACAGAATTTAAAATACGATCTAAAAATTCTTTCTAATTATGGTGTAACCGTAAAGGGAAAACTTTTTGATACGATGATTGCGCATTATCTGATTAATCCAGATATGCGTCATAATATGGATATTTTGGCAGAAACGTACTTGAAATATTCTCCAAAATCTATTGAAAGTTTAATTGGTAAAAAAGGAAAAAATCAGCTTAATATGCGCGATGTTCCTTTGGAAGATATTAAAGAATATGCTGCTGAAGATGCCGATATTACATTACAATTAAAAGAAATATTTACAACCGAATTAGACAAAACAGAAACTAAAAAGTTATTTGACGAAATCGAAATTCCGTTAGTAAGCGTATTGGCAGACATGGAAACCGAAGGAATTCGTTTGGATGTAGATTTCTTAAAAGCAATGTCTTCTGAAATGGAAGTTGAAATCAAAGCTTTAGAAGAAAAAATATATGAAACTGCTGGCGAAAAATTCAACTTGGCTTCTCCAAAACAATTAGGAGATATTTTGTTTGACAAACTAAAAATTGGCGGCGCAAAACAAAAGAAAACCAAAACGGGACAGTACGCAACTGGCGAAGAAGTTTTGACTTATTTGGCCAATGACAACCCAATTGTAAAACAGATTTTAGATTGGCGCCAGATGGTAAAACTGCAAAGCACTTATATTTTGGCTTTACCAGAACAAGTTGATAAAAAAACGTTACGCGTTCATACCGATTATATGCAGACTGTTGCGGCAACTGGGCGTTTGAGTTCTAATAATCCGAACTTGCAAAATATTCCGATTCGTACCGAAAGAGGCCGTCAGATTCGTAAAGCTTTCGTAGCACGCGATGAAAATTACACTTTAATCTCTGCCGATTACTCGCAAATTGAATTAAGAATTATCGCTGCTTTGAGTGGTGAAGAAAATATGATTGCAGCTTTCCAAAATGGAGAAGACATTCACAAAGCAACCGCAGCAAAAGTTTTTGATGTTCCTTTAGAAGAAGTTTCCCGTGAACAAAGAAGTAATGCAAAAACAGTAAACTTTGGAATTATATATGGTGTTTCAGCTTTTGGTTTGAGCAACCAAACTTCACTTTCTAGAAGCGAAAGTGCTGCATTGATTGATGCTTATTATAAAACATACCCTCGCCTAAAATCTTACATTTCAGAACAAATTGAATTTGCACGCGAAAAAGGTTACGTACAAACTATTTTAGGCCGTCGCAGATATTTAAAAGATATTAATTCTGCTAATGCTGTTGTAAGAAGTGCGGCAGAACGAAATGCTGTAAACGCCCCAATTCAAGGAAGCGCTGCCGATGTGATTAAAATTGCAATGATCAATATTCATAAAAAACTTCGTGACGAAAACTGGAAATCTAAAATGTTACTGCAAGTACATGATGAGCTTGTGTTCGATGTTCACAACGACGAACTCGAAAAAATCCAGCCAATGATTAAACACGAAATGGAAAATGCTTTTAAAATGTCGGTTCCTTTAGAAGTTGAACTCGGAATGGGTAAAGACTGGTTAGAGGCACATTAATATTTCAGTAAAATTTCGGTAAAAAATAAATCCGCCAAAAGTGAATGCTTTTAGCGGATTTTTAATTTATAGAAGTTTAAGGCTAGTATTTATCTGCTTCTGCATATTTTTTTGGAATATCTCCATAGTCTTTAATTTGTTTCCAATAATCTTTTAAGTTCTTTGGTCGAGGTCTCCAGTCTGGATCTGCCATGTTTTTTTGAGCTTCATTCCAATTATTAGCCGTTAAAAAATTTGGATCAATATCGCATCCTGAAAGCTCTTTAATTGGTTTTAGAAATACATAACCATCATAAAAATTTTCTAATGTAAAATTACTATGACCGAAAGAATAGTAACTATCATCTCGTAATTTTCCAAGAGGTGTATTAATCAAATCGAATCCGATTGGTTTATTTTGCAGTTTTTGCATTATAATTTCTATTTTTCCATTTGCTGGCGAAACCAAATTTGGTCTAATTTCAGGTCGATTAGCAAAAGGTTTATGCAATAAAATAGAATATACTAACTGCGGATATTTTGCATACAACTGATTTCCAAAATAACCATCCTCCAACCTCACAAAATCCTGTCCCAGAAAATCATACACAGGAAATTTATATTTTGTAAATGCATGGATATCTCCTGTAACAATCAAAATTTTCTCTTGCTTGGCAATAATTTCTTTCTCTGTAATTCCAAATCGAAATGTTTCTGTATTTCCTCTATAAAATACCTTTTTCATTTTCTCAGGAGTTCGCTGTCCCAAAAACGAGGACCAATCGTGACGATAACTTAAATTTAAGATTCTGAATTTCTTTGCAGATTTAGGTAGTGATTTATTTAACTCCCAAGTAGCCTTGTACAAATCAGTATATCCTTTAAAAACCCAGCCTGAATTATAGTTAAACATTAATTTTCTAGCCAGATCTTCATTATACTCAGGAGCAGAGACTAAAGAATCTAATTTTACCTGATTCTCACTTGCCCCAAATTCCATTCCTAAATTATAGACGTTGTTTTTATACAGAACAGGAATCAAATTCTTTACTAATAAGAGGTTTTCTTTAACCCGATGTTCTTCTGCCAGTAGGATTATATCTTTTTCTGCAAACTTTGAAGCAATATATTCTTCAGGACTTTTGTAATTATTTGACAAATATTGAACTGAATTCTCCATTTCATCAGACTGAGAAAAGATACAGAGAGGAAAAAGAATCGAAAGAAAAACTATACTTTTTTTAAACATCTTTTTATTTATTTAATTCTAAAACCCACATTTTTGTTGCTGGAATAATTGTCTTTTTGGAAGTTGAAAAACTTTCTTCGGTAATCACATTTTTAGCAGAAGTAAAACCAGCAGTTCTTTCATCATATTTTTGAAAGTCAATTTCTTTTTCAGAACTACTTGTATTCATCACACACATTATTGTTTGGTTGTCGTCATATCTAAAGTAAATATATAAGCCTTCAACAGGTGTATAATGCATCATTTTTCCCGTTTTTATTGCTGATGCATTTTTTCTAAAATTAGCCAGTTTACGAACCAACTCTTGTGTCGATTTTTCGTCATCCGTCATTCCTTTTCCTGTAAAAGCATTTTTTTCATCTTCTTTCCATCCTCCTGGAAAATCAGCCCTTAGTAAGCCATCTGGATTTTTAAATCCCTTCATCAAAACTTCAGAACCATAATATAGCTGTGGAATTCCTCTGCAAGTTAGCAACCACTGAAAGCCCATTTTTTGCTTTTCTACATTTTCTCCCATTAATGAAAAAAATCGAGCCTCGTCATGATTGTCCAAAAGCAATACTTTCTGCATTGGATTTTTACTCAAAAAATCACTGCTCAAAGTATAATACAATTGATTAACTCCGCCTTTCCACCCAAAAGGCTCTGTCAAAGCTGGAATGATTCCGTAATACAAACTCTGAAAATCTACAACTGAAGGCAAATTGCTTTTGAACGGTGTATCTATATTATTTTCCTCAAAATAAGCCTGATTTGCTACTCCGTGCACCATGATTTCGCCAAAAATGGAAATCTTAGGAAACTCATCCATAATTGCTTTGTTGCAGCGATTGGCAAAATTAAGATCATTATAAGTATAAGTATCAAGACGCACGCCATCAATACCAAACTTTTCAATATGCCAAATGCAATTTTGGATAATGAAATTGGCCATAAACGGATTATCTTGATTAATGTCTGGCATTATTTTATCAAACCATCCATCGCTCATTTTCTTTTTATCTGATTTTGTTCCATAAGGATCAAAAAGCGGGATTTCTCTATAATTGGTTTGAGTATATTCTGGCCAGCGATGAACCCAATCATTTGCTGGAGGATCTAGTTCTAGAAAATGAAATGATCCAATATGATTATAAACAGCATCAAAAATAAGCTTCATTCCCCTTGAGTGAAGCTGATTACTCAATTTTTCATACATCGCATCTCCACCATATCTTTGATCAATTTTGTAATGATTTGTAATTGCGTAACCATGCTCTGTTCTTTTCTCCATATCATTTTCCATAACTGGAGTAAACCACAATGCTGTAACTCCAAGCCCCTGAATATAGTCCAGATTATTAATCACACCTTGTAAATCTCCGCCATGGCGATCATACATTTCTTTTCGGTCAAGAGATTGGTCTCTCATTCCTTTTACTTTGTCATTTGCAATATCTCCATTACTAAAACGGTCCACCATAATTAATTCTATAAAATCACTTGAAGTAACTCCTTGCGCATACTGTGTTCCATTACCCGATTTTCGATTATAAAGAGGCCATTTGATTTTCTGTTTTCCTGACTTTTGATTCAATTCAATAATTACATCACCAGCAACAGTTTCTGGCGCAATAGTTATATCAATAGCAATATATTTTGCATTTGGAAAAGAATATGTTTTGTTAATCGTTATTCCGGGATAATTAATGCCTACTTTATCTGTTGTAAAAGAATCATCAATACTTCGAATTAATAACTGTATAGAATTGGTTTTCATTCCTACCCACCAATTTGTCGGGTAAACTTTAGTATTCTTGGCATTTATTACCCAAGAAAAACAAAATAGCAACATTAAAGTTAAAGCGGTTTTCTTCATGATAGTTTTTTTAAATTACATTAGTCAGCGAAAGATATCATGCTTTTCTACCATCAAAAAGACACTTATTTAAACAACATGCTTTGTGTTGCAAACAACAATACAAAAACTGCTATGTTATTTAAACAAGAAAACTGTTTTCTACCACATTACGATTTTATTCTAAAGCAAAACCACTAGCTTTACAATTAAAGAAACAAACTCGATAATGAACGAACTGGCTATTTATCCTGAAAATACATTTCAAAAAATAAGACTTTATATCAGCTACTGGTTGGGATATATTTTATTATTCAGCTTAGTGCAAGGTTTGCCAACAAATGATTTTTGGAGGGCTTTTTATAATGAATGTTATAGTGTTTTCCCTAAAATTATATTTGTTCTACTGATTGTAGAAGTAGCAATGCCAAAATTGTTTTTCAGAAAAAAAAAGACGCTATTTATTTTTGTTTATTTGATTTCGATCCTCTTCTTTGCATTCCTTCAGCGGTTAATTGACAATTATATCATTATTGCATTCTATTTGACTGAGTGGAAATCGGAACCGCTTTTTTCTGCTCCTGTATATTTATATAATGTAATTAAACTGCAATTTGTTGTCACGGTTCCTTTAATCATTAAACTTGTTTATTACATTGCCGAAGCTAAAAACAAAGTGCAGCTGATTATTTCCGAAAAACTCCAAGCCGAATTGTTTTCTCTTCGAAATCAGTTTCATCCCCACTTTTTATTTAATGTTCTCAATAGTCTGTATTCAAAAATTTTAAGTAAATCTGACGATTCTGCAGATATAGTCCTTAAAATCTCAGATTTTCTCCGATATTCTGTTTATGAGGTAAATACCAAACATATTCCTTTGGAGAAAGAAATTGAATATCTACAAAATTATATTTCACTTCAGCAGTTAAGATTTGATAACAGACTCGAACTAAGTTTCAGTACAAACGGAATTACAGAAAATCAAGTTATTGAGCCTTTCTTAATTCTTCCTTTTATAGAAAACAGTTTTAAATATTGTCTGGATGATGTCAGTCTAAAAGCATGGATTACAATTTCAATTACATTTTCTGAAGAATGGCTAATAATTAAAATTGAGAATAGTCTCCCGCAAGATTTTTTCGAAAACAAAAAAACTAAAAATCCATATAGCGGTATCGGAATTTCTAATGTTAAAAGGCGTTTAGAACTTCTTTATCCTCAAAATCATATTTTAAATATCAAAAATGAAGTTGAATCTTTTTTTGTCTCTTTAAAAATTAAAATTAATGACACCAACTAGAATAAGCTGTATTATTATAGAAGATGAACTTCCTGCATCTATATTGCTTGAAATGCATATTGCCAAATTTGATTTTTTAGATTTGAAAGGAAAATTCATGAGCACCAATAATGCCTTGGGATATTTGAAAACCAACAATATAGACTTGCTTTTTTTAGATATTAATCTGCCAGGCAAATCAGGGATTGAATTTGCTAAATCACTGCCAAAAGATATCGGAATTATTTTTACAACTGCCAATTCACAATATGCTGTCGAAGGATTTGACCTAGAAGCTATTGATTATTTATTAAAACCTATTTCTTTGGAACGATTTTCAAAAGCAATACAAAAATATAGTAAAATCCAAAAAACGAATCAGCAGTTTGAAAAGCTTGCACAAGCTGAAATTGAACAGCCTTTTATATTTGTCAAGTGCGAAAGAAAAACATTAAAAATATATCTGAACGAAATAGATTATTTTGAGTCACAAGGCAATTATTTAATTATTCATACAGAAAAAGATTCTTTTAAAACTCATCAGTCTATTACCGAAATGATTGAAAAATTACCTGAAGATTTTTTTTTCAGAATACATCGTTCCTTTTTGATTCCTTTAAAAAAGGTTTCTCAATTTAATAGTCGTTCTGTTACTATTAAAAACAAGATTCTGCCAATTGGAAGACTATATAGTAATGCAACGATAAATTCTTTACAGTTGTTTAATTCTAACTAGTTTGAAAAGGATATTTACTAAAAAACACATTTTTATATATTGTAAATATTTTCTTTCTTTGCCAAATCTTATAATCAAAAAAATGAAAAAGCTTTATATTCTATTTTTTTTACTTTATTCAACAATTTCATTTTGTCAGGACAAGATTTATTATCTAGAAGGAACTTTAGGCAAAAGTACAATCTTTATGACGCTTCAGGTTTATAAATCTGACAATGAAACTAACCTAACCGCAGTTTATTTCTATAAGAATTCGCTAAAAGACATTAAACTCGAAGCAAAATTAAAAGACAATAATTACTCATTTTATTTTAAACCTAGCGATGTTATTACCGAAAAGTTTTACCTGAAAAAATCGGGCAATAATTTTGACGGATTTTGGTATGATGCCAAAGAAAAACAATTGGCTGTTCATCTTGAGCCTGTAAATTTTGACAACTATAAATCGAATCTAAAAATTAGATTTGATGACGAACGTTTAAATCTAGTGAAATACAAATTCCTTGAATTCAAAAAACAGAAAACCACACTGTATAACAATAAAGAATTTGTTTGGTATTCTGAAAAACATTGCGATTCTGATTTTTTTAGATTAGGAAATAACTTCACAGAGAAAAACAAAGCTTTGATTAATCCGATTTTAGAACGCATACATATCGAAAACACACTATATCAACTTAATTGTACATCTAGTTTTGAATACAGCCAAGGAAAAGGTATTGAAGGAAATTCAACAATTAACTTTCTGAACCATGATTTATTAGGTTTCCAAATTTCGATGTTTTGGGATTGCGGAGGCGCTCATCCCGATTTTGGAAGTAGCGGTTACCTTATTGATTTAAACAACGGAAAACAATATGGAATTGATGATATTCTAGCTTTTGACAAAAGCGTAACTGGCGACAAAGAAAATAATTTCGATGCTTTTTCAAAATACAGAAGCACTTATTTTGCACCAAAATTACTGGCTGTACTTAACTCTCAGGAACATTTTGAAAAACCAAAAAACGATGATGATCCTTGCGATTATACTAACGAAGAATATTGGGATTTTCCTTCTTGGAATTACACAGAAAAAGGAATTGAATTTACTCCTATTTTTTATAGAGCAGCAAGATCTTGTGAAGAATCTTTTTTAGTTCCTTTTGAAAAATTAAAAAAGTATAAGAATCCTAAATTTCCTTATTCATTATAATAAAAAAGCCATCCGTTGCGGATGGCTTATATTATTTTATACTTTTCTTGTAGATTCTCTTTCTTTCAATTTTGTCTTGATGACAATCGTTTCATATTCAGAAACTGTTCCTTCCGGCTCTTCCAATCTTTCAATTAATCTTTTTGCTGCAACTTCTCCAATTTCAACACCATGCTGACTTACTGTTGTCAAACTTGGCGATAAACGTCTTGAAGCCAAAATACCATCTGCAAAACCAATAATCGAAATATCTTCTGGAACTCTGTAGCCTTTTTTCAAACTTACTCTTAAAGCTGCAACCGAATCATTTTCGTCCAACGCAAAAATTCCGTCGATTTTATGATCAAAAATAGAATCAATTTTAGCTTTCATATCATCTTCAGAATCGGTACGAAGAATAATTTTTTCGTTAACGGGAATATTATTATCTGCCAATGCTTTTAAATATCCGTCAGCTCTTAATTTTCCAACACTTAAATTGTCTACAGAAGAAATTAAAGCAATGTTTTTGCATCCTAAATTTATTAAATGCTGTGTTGAGTTTAATGCCGAATCAAAATCGTCTACGACAACTTTATCGCAGTCTACTTCATCTGCAATACGATCAAACATTACGATTGGCGTTCCGTCGTTAATTATTTCAGAAAAATGATTATAATCTTGAAGTTTTTGGGCTTCTTGAGAAACCGAAAGAATAAATCCGTCAATAGTTCCGTTACTCAACATTTCAAGCGTATGAATTTCCTTTTCTAAAGACTCATTAGAGATACAGGTAATTACATTATATCCTTTTTTATCGGCAACTTTCTCAATACCGCTAAAAACTTTCGCAAAGAAAGAATTTAAAATATTAGGAATAATTACCCCAATCGTTTTTGTCTTACGATTCTTAAGATTCAAACCAATAACATTCGGCTTATAATTTTTGAGTTTGGCATACTCCTTAATCTTAACCTTCGTTTGTTCACTAATTTCAGGACTGTCATTCAATGCTTTAGATACAGTCGAAACAGAAACACCTAGTTCCTTGGCAATTTGTTTTAGAGTTGCTTTAGCTTTCATCCTATTGAATTTTATGTAATTAATACAAATATAGTAGAATTACCGAAAATAAAACAAAAAGAAGCTATTAGTATTTAAAAATGTAAGTCTTTTCGAAATAATAATTAAATAAAGCTATTTTTCAAAACCGCACTTACAAAAATTTCGTTAATAATTAAATACCAGATAACTAGAGACCAACTGTTGTTAACTATTAAAAAACTTGATTATGAAAAACGAAGTTAAAATTCATGAAGTAGATCCTTCATTGAATAGTAGAAGGAGCTTTCTTAAGCTCAGTGGATTAACCTTGGCAACCACAGGTTTAATTCTAGCTGGCTGCAGCGATAATGACAACGACAATGATATGCCAGACAATTCTTTGCCAGGAATTAGAAATGGTGTTTTTGATTTAGGCTCTGGAGATTTTGGAGTATTAACCTATGCTTATGCTCTAGAACAATTAGAAGCCGACTTTTATACTAAAGTAGTTAATGGAAGTGGTTTTAATTCTGTCTTCAGCAGCGTTGAACGCGAAGTACTAACAGACTTATATCACCACGAAGTAGTTCATAGAGATTTTTTTAAAGCTACTTTAAACGCATTACTTCCAAATCCGAGTACTCAATTACTTCCAACTTTGGCTTTTAATTATGGCTCCTTAAATTTTAATAGCCGTACTGAAGTTTTGGCGACTGCAAAAGCATTAGAAGACACAGGAGTTGCCGCCTATAATGGAGCAGGAAAATTAATTAAAACTGCCGACTACTTATTATTAGCTGGAAAAATTGTTTCTGTAGAAGCGAGACATGCCTCAGCAATAAGAAGTTTGATTAATCCGAATTCTAAAGATTTTGCCGGAGATGATATTGTAAATATGTCTACAGGTTTAGATGATGCCAAAGATCCTTCTAAAATTCTACCGATTGCTGCTGGTTTTATCACTACGAAATTTACAGCTAAATACTTGCCTTAATCTTAACCGCTAAAACTTAGAAATTATGAACATTTTAAAATTTATAGAATCCTTTACTGATGACAATTTAATGAATAGTACGGGTTCAAGAAGAGACAGTTTTACACATTTTGGAAATATTGGTAAAAATTTAGCTTTAGCCTCAATTCCTTTCGGATTATCAGCTCTAACCAATAAAGTTTTCGCACAAGACATTACAGCAACGCCCGCAACTCCAATCGGAGCTTTACAATTTGCTTTAACCTTAGAATATCTTGAAAACGAATTTTATGCTATGGCATTAGATTCTGGAGTAATACCAGCTTCTGAAAATGGCGGGCGCGATTTAAAAGTATTTCAGCAAATAGCGGCGCACGAATCTGATCATGTAAAATTTTTAATTGCTGGATTGGGTGGCACAGCCAGTGCTAACTTCGTTCCGAAACCTACTTTTGACTTCACCGTTGGAGGCGCTTTTGACCCTTTTCATGATTATCCAACCTTTTTAGCTTTGGCACAAGCTTTTGAAGATACTGGAGTTAGAGCTTATAAAGGACAAGCAGCAAATTTAATTACAACACCAGATTTATTGACTGCAGCATTACAAATTCATTCTGTTGAAGCACGACATGCTTCTGAAGTTAGAAGATTACGAGGCTTAAAAGGATGGATATCAAATGCCGAACGAGGTGCCGGAATGCCAGCTGCAACGCAAGCTGTATATGATGGTGAAGGCGTAACTATGCAGGCAGGATTTAATACAGCAACAGCATTTGGAGCTGCAGCGGGCTCAGAAGCTTATGATGAGCCACTTACCACCCAACAAGTGGTTGATATTGCCAACATATTTATTGTATAATCTTTTTTTTCAAAATATTTAACCGTCTTTACTTTATTGTGGAGACGGTTTTTTTATTCACTAAATAATCAAAAAACTGAAGCCCTGATTTTCAGTAGATAAAATATTCTTTCAGGTATTTGGTTTTAAAATAATTAATTGTACTTTTGCATCCCCTTTATTGGGGATGGAATGTTTAATTAAAATAATATTATGGACGCATTAAGCTACAAAACAGTTTCAGCAAGTAAAGCCACTGTAACTAAAGAGTGGATTGTTGTTGACGCTGAAGGTCATAACTTAGGACGTCTTGCTTCAAAGGTTGCAATGATCTTAAGAGGTAAGTACAAACCAAGTTATACACCACACGTTGACTGTGGAGATAACGTAATTGTTATCAACTCAGAAAAAATTAACCTTACAGGTACAAAATTGAATGACAAAATTTACATGCGTCATACAGGTTACCCAGGAGGACAAAGAACTTTAACTGCTAAAGTATTGCAAGCTAAAAACCCTGCATTATTAGTAGAAAAAGCTGTAAAAGGTATGTTACCTAAAAACAAATTAGGAGCTGAACTTTTTAGAAATCTAAATGTTGTTGTAGGATCTGAGCACACTCACGGAGCTCAAAAACCTAGAACTGTTAACCTAAATGATCTTAAGTAATGGGAGTTATTCACAAAATCGGTAGAAGAAAAACCGCTGTTGCACGTGTTTACGTTTCTGAAGGAACTGGAAACATCACTGTAAACAAAAAAGAATTCGCAACTTACTTTCCAACTGCAACTTTACAGTACAAAGTTTTACAACCGCTTTCTATGACAGAAAACGCTGGTAACTTTGATGTAAAAGTAAACGTTTACGGAGGTGGTACAACTGGTCAAGCAGAAGCTGTAAGAATGGCATTAGCACGCGTAATGTGTGAAGTTAACGCTGAAAACAGAGGAATCCTTAAACCAGAAGGTTTATTAACAAGAGACCCAAGAATGGTTGAACGTAAGAAATTCGGTCAGAAGAAAGCTCGTAAGAGATTCCAATTCTCTAAACGTTAATATTACCTGTCTTGTTCAAATGGGACAAGACATTATCAATTATTTATTGAAATTAAAAAACACAGTTATTGTTGCTCTCCTATCGAGGTAGGATATAGTTTAGCATCTAAATGTATAAAGCCAGAGAAATCGCCATTTATACATTGCTAATCAACAGAACGTAAACTAGTACAAAAATGGCAAACAAAATAGAAGTAAAAGAATTACTAGAAGCAGGTGTTCACTTCGGACACATGACTAGAAAATGGGATCCAAATATGGCTCCTTACATTTATATGGAGCGTAATGGGATTCACATTATCAATCTATATAAAACTGCAGCTAAAATTGAAGAAGCTAACGAAGCTTTGAAAAAAATCGCTGCATCAGGTAGAAAAATCTTATTCGTAGCTACCAAAAAACAAGCAAAAGACATCGTTGCTGATAAAGCAAAAGCTGCAAACATGCCTTACATCACTGAAAGATGGCCAGGTGGAATGTTGACTAACTTCGTAACTATCAGAAAGGCAGTTAAAAAAATGTCTTCTATCGATAAAATGAAGAAAGATGGCACATTCAACACTCTATCTAAAAAAGAGCGTTTGCAAGTTGATCGTCTACGTGCTAAATTGGAGAAAAACTTAGGTTCAATTGCTGATATGTCTAGACTACCTGCAGCATTGTTCGTAGTAGATATCAAAGCTGAACACATCGCAATAAAAGAAGCTCAAAAATTAAACATTCCAGTTTTCGCAATGGTTGATACGAATTCTGACCCAAGAGAGGTTGATTACGTAATTCCTGCAAATGATGATGCTTCTAAATCAATTGACAAAATTTTATCTTTAGTGACTACTGCAGTAATCGAAGGTCTTTCTGACAGAGGTGCTGAGAAAGAAGTTGAAGCTGCTGAAGAAGCTCCTGCTGCTGAGGCTGAAGTTGCTCCTGCAACTGAAACTGAAGAATAAATCAAATTTTAAATTCCAAATTTTAAATTCCAAATTCCAAATACAAAATTAAAAACGTTATGTTGATAATTTAATAAAATTGGAGTTTGGGATTTAGAAGATGGAATTTTTACTTTTAACATTAAAATTCAAAATATTATGGCAACAATTACTGCTGCAGACGTAAATAAATTAAGACAATCTACAGGTGCCGGAATGATGGACTGTAAAAAAGCTTTAGTTGAAGCTGATGGAGATTTCGATAAAGCTATACAAATCCTTAGAGAAAAAGGACAAAAAGTTGCTGCTAACCGTTCTGACCGTGAGTCTTCTGAAGGAGCTGCTGTTTCTTTTATCAATGCTGACAACACTAAAGGAGCTATCCTTACTTTAAACTGCGAAACTGACTTCGTAGGTAAAAATGAGGCTTTCGTTACTTTAGCTAAAGATTTAGTTGAAAGAGCTATCAACTTCTCTTCTAAAGAAGAATTTTTAGCTTCTGATTTCAACGGAATTACAGTTGCTGAAAAATTAATCGAGCAAACTGGAGTTATTGGTGAAAAAATCGAAATCGGTGGTTTCGAAATTTTAGAAGGTGCTTTCGTTGGATCTTATGTTCACGTTAACAAAATCGCTGCTTTAACTGCAATTTCTGCTCCGATCGCTAATGCTGAGACTTTAACAAAAGACGTTTCTATGCAAGTTGCTTCTATGGGAGCTGATACGTTATCTTACAAAGATTTTGATCCTGCTTTCGTTGAATCTGAACTTGCTGCTCGTATTGCTGTAATTGAAAAAGACAATGAAGAGGCTGCACGTTTAGGAAAAACTTTGAAAAATGTTCCTAAATACATCTCTTTCTCTCAATTAACTCCTGAAGTTATCAAACAAGCTGAAGAAGATGCTAAAGCTGAATTAAAAGCTGAAGGAAAACCAGAGCAAATCTGGGATAAAATTCTTCCAGGAAAAGTTCAACGTTTCATTTCTGATAACACTACTTTAGATCAAGAGAAAGCTTTATTAGATCAAAACTTCATCAAAGATGACAGTAAAAAAGTAGGTGATTACGTTAAAGGATTCAATGTTGAAATTACAGGTTTCAAAAGAGTTACTTTAGGTTAATATATTATTTTTTCAATATTAAAAAGCCCAAATATTTAGTTATTCGGGCTTTTTTTATTTCATTTTAGCTTTCAATTGGAAAGTTTCTAGCTCGCATCAACGCATCTGATTTCGGGGCATGTCCTCTGAAATTCTCGTACATTTCTTCATTATCAATCGTATTTCCAACACTCAAAACTGTTTTATAAAGACGTTCAGAAACCTTCTTGTCAAATGGTCCTCCAGCTTCTAAAAAAGCTTCATAAGCATCCGCATTGATTACATCTGCCCATAAATAACTATAATATCCCGCTGCATACCCATCGCTCGAAAAAATATGAGCAAACTGCGGAATTCTGTGCCTCATTACAATTTCTGACGGCATATTTATTTCATTCAAAACTTTCTTTTCAAAAGCATGTGGATCAATTAATTCGGTTGTCAAATGCAATTTCATATCGACAAATGAACTTGAAATCGTTTCTACTGTTGCAAAACCTTCATTAAAATTAGCAGCTTTTCCGATTCTCTCTACCAGTGATTGAGACAAAGGCTCGTTTGTTTTATAATGAAGCGCAAACTTATTCAAAACCTCAGGAGTAGCCAACCAATGTTCTAATAACTGCGACGGAAACTCTACATAATCTCTTGCAACCGAAGTCCCTGAAAGACTTGGATAAGTGACATTTGAACACAGCCCATGTAGAGCGTGTCCAAATTCATGAAACAAAGTTGTTGCATCATCCCATGAAATTAAAACAGGTTCATCACTATTTCCTTTAATAAAATTGCAGTTATTTGACACAATAGGAAGCGCATTTCCTTTTATCTTCTGCTGATCTCTATGCGAATTCATCCATGCGCCTGAACGCTTACCAACTCGCGCATACGGGTCAAAATACCATAATCCAATTGGTTCTCCAGTATTTTTGTTATTCACTTCCCAAACACGAACATCTGAATGATAAACGGGAACATCAAATAATTGCTTGAAACCTAAATCGAATAATTTGCCCGCTGTCCAAAACATTCCTTCTCGCAAATTTTCTAACTGCAAATATTGCTTAATTTCATTCTGGTCTAGATCGTATTTAGCCTTTCGCACTTTCTCAGCATAATAGCGATAATCCCAAGGCTGAATTTTAAAATTATCCCCATCATTATCTACCATTTCCTGCATCGCAGAAACATCATTTTTTACTTTGTCTACAGCGGGTTTCCATACCGAATTCATTAAATCGAGTGTCTTCTGCGGATCTTTGGCCATTTTATTAGACAAACTCCATTCAGCAAAATTAGCAAAGCCTAAAATCTTAGCTTTTTCAGCCCTCAATTTCAAAATAGAAACAAGTGTTTCATTGGTGTCATTTTCGTTTTTATTATCGCCTCTCTTTACAAAAATATCAAAAGCTTGTTCTCTCAAACTTCTTTTGTTGGAAAACGTAAGAAACGGTTCGATTGAAGATCTCGTATTTCCAATGCATCCTAAAACATTTAGATTTCTTTCTTTAGCTTCAGCAATAGCGGCATTTTTAAATTCTTCAGGCAGACCATCAAAATCAACTTCTGTTTTTAATTCTATATACTGATCATTTTCTTCTGCTAATAATTTTTGACTAAAAGCAGTAAAAAGTCCTGCCAATTCCTGATTTATTTTAGCAACTTTATCTTTGTCTTGTTGGTTCAACTCTGCTCCTTCTCTAACAAAATCGGTATAATATAACCAAAGTAAACGCTGCTGTTCTTTAGTTAAATTCTGCTTTTCATCCGATTTGTATAAGGCTTCAATTCTAAAAAACAATTTCTCATTTTGATACAGTCTATCACTAATTTCTGCCAATTTTGGCGACATTTCAGTGTCAACAATATTAAATTCAGGAGTACTCAGATTAGATCTATAAATGCCGTAAACTGCATGGATTCGATCTAATTTATCACCGGAAAGCTCTAAAGCCTTGATTGTATTTTCAAATGTTGGTTTCTCTGGATTATTTGTGATGGCATCAATTTCTTCTAACTTTTCTTTTATAGCAAATTCTATTGCTGGCCTAAAATCCGAAACTTTGTAAGCTGTAAAATCTGGTACGCCTCCATAAGGCCCTGACCAATCTCTTAACAACGAATTATCTAATTCTTCTAGTGTTTTCATAAACAAATACATT
>NZ_DHEI01000108.1:14200-24328 GCF_002399805.1 Flavobacterium sp. UBA4854 | reverse complement strand
TTAAAAGAAATAGTTTATTTTTGAAATATCAATATCAAAAATCAAATGTTTAAGACCAGAAGAGAAATTGTTTTTGTAATTTTAGCAGGAATATTTATAACCAATGCCGTTGTGGCTGAGTTAATTGGAGGAAAGCTAATTCAAATTGGCCCCTTTGTTATGAGTATAGGAATCTTGCCTTGGCCAGTTGTATTTCTAACTACCGATTTGATTAATGATTATTTTGGAGAAAAAGGCGTAAAAAAACTTTCGTTCATAACTGCTTGCCTAATTGCTTACGCTTTCTTGATACTTTTTATGGCAATCACTATTCCAGCTGCAAAAGGAATCAGTCCCGTAAATGACGATCAGTTTCAGGCAGTATTTGGACAGAGTATGTGGATTATTGTTGGAAGTTTAATTGCTTTTATGGCTTCTCAGCTCATTGACGTTTGGATATTTTGGTTTTTCAAAAATAGAACTGGCGAAAAGAAAATATGGCTCCGAGCAACAGGCTCTACCGTAATTTCGCAATTATTTGATTCGTTTATTGTATTAGGGATTGCTTTTTGGCTTCCCGGAAAGATCGATTTTGACACCTTTATATCTTCCGGATTAATAGGTTATACTTTTAAACTTGCAATAGCTATTTTATTAACGCCTGCAATTTATCTAGGCCACCATCTAATTAAAAAATATCTAGATGGAGACCCTGCTCATAAAAAATAAAAAAAAACATTTAGGTCATGAAAAAAAATTATCTACTTATTTTATTCTCTGTTACCTATCTATTTTTAAGCTGTGGCAATGGCGAAAAAAAACAACCTAAAAAAGTCATTCAAGCTGTCAATAAATTGACACCAGTTGGCACAAAAGTGAGTCCTAAAGTTGCTCCAAAAAGTACTACTGCACCAAAAGAATTTGACTCAAAAAAAACTATTGTCCAAAAAAAAACTTTTGCAATCAAAAATCCGATAGAAATTAAAACGGTAAGTTCTCAAACGGAAAATAATATTGCGAATCCACCCGTTTCTATAAAAAAAGAAGTCAATGAGGAATTATTAAATTTTGTTAATGTTCGCAAAATCTTAGCAAAATGCAAAATGGGCCAGACTATAACCCAAAAACAGCTAACAGAGCATTTTGAAATTCCTGAAGAAGCTGTCAAACTAGTAAAAAGTGTAACCAAAACAGCCGAAAATGAGCTGGCGGTAAAATGGCAATCTACTTGGCTTGTTGAAAGAGTTTCTGATGCCGAACTTGAAGACGGCAAAATGAAAGTGGTTTTTAAAGCCAATAAAATGTATACTTCTGGAAATGCAATTGGCATTAAATACAATAGAAAAATCTATACTAATTTGGTAATTGTTGGACGTTCTGCTTACATTCCGAGTGTAAAAGGATATAGTTGGCAAATTGGAAGGTAAAAACCATTCATTTCTAGGATATCCTTAAATTAATTTTATAAATACAAAAGCTTGGTTATCATTCATTTTAAATAGTAAAAAACCTACAAAAATGATTGTTAAAGTAAGAATTATTCTTAATTTTGTAATTATATCAACAATTAATTTTTTACATTAAAAATGAAAAAACTAGCTATTTTATTTATTTCAGCAGGACTATTACTATCATGCAGCAGTAATGACAATGATGAAAAAAGTTCTGACAAAACGTTATCGCTTACTGGAAAATGGGAGCTGACAAAAAGAGGAAACATTTTAAATGGTTCTGAACTTCTTTTAACCATTACCCCTGAAGGTGGATGCAACAATGATCAAATCGAATTTTTAGAAAGTGGAGATTATAAGGAATTACAATATGAATATACAAATTCAAAATGTAAAGAATATAATAATGATGGAACATGGTCACAATCAAATAATATCTTAAAAACTAAAGACATTCTAAACAATGAAATTACTTATGAAATATTGAGATTGGATGGGACAACATTAAGACTAAAAATCACAAAAGGTAATGATAATGCAGTTTATGCTCTAACTGAATATACAAGAAAATAATTATTGCAATCAACAAAATTAAACCTCAGTTCAAAAAATGAACTGAGGTTTTTTTATATTTGAAAATAAAAAATGGAACCAATAAGATGCAGCTGGTGTTCTGCCAGCGATTTATATAAAAAATATCATGACGAAGAATGGGGCGTTCCCGTTTATGACGACCCTACTTTATTCGAATTTTTAATTTTGGAAACTTTCCAAGCTGGTTTGAGCTGGATTACAATTTTAAATAAAAGAGAAAATTTTAGAGCTGCTTTTGATTATTTCGATTATAAAAAAATGGCCAATTATTCTGAAGATAAAATCGAAGAGTTAATGCAGAATACTGGAATTATTCGAAACAAATTAAAAATTAAAGCCGCTGTTTCTAACGCTCAAGCTTTTATGAAAGTCCAGGAAGAATTTGGAACTTTCTCTGATTATATTTGGAAATATACTGGCGGAAAACCGATCGTCAACAATTTGAAAAATTCAAAAGATGCTCCCGCGACTACTCCACTTTCAGATGAAATTAGTAAAGATTTAAAAAAAAGAGGCTTTAAATTTGTGGGTTCGACCGTTATTTATGCTCACATGCAAGCCACCGGAATGGTCAATGATCATGTGGAAGATTGCTTTACGAGAAAAAAATAATTTTCAGTCGCAGTCGCAGTTTTCAGTTTTTTTTGAACTTGAAATCTGAAACTTTAAACTTTCAAACAAAATTTTATTACATTTGCTTCACACTTTAGGGGTGTCTACAAAATTGTAGGCTGAGATTTTACCCTCTGAACCTGATCTAGTTCATACTAGCGTAGGGAAAAGTAAGATGACTTCTGCGCGCATTTTTATGCGTTCTTGTAGCCATTCCTAAGGTGTATCTATACACTAAACTCAAAAAGGAATGGAACTTAAAATCAATCAACAAACTAAAAAATTCAATGCTGAATCGCTAAGCGTTCAATCATTGCTCGATCTCGAAATTCCGCAAAAGCAAAACGGAATCGCTGTTGCTGTCAACAATACTGTTGTTCCAAAACTCAAATGGAACGAATTCTTTGTACAAGAAACCGACGAAATTTTAATTATTTCTGCGACTCAAGGCGGTTAAATTGTTATTTATCAACCACATGTAGACGCACTACACGCTTCTCTACAATTTACATATTACATCTCACATTTTACAATATACAAGCTATGACAACAGAAGAACAAATATCCAGAACACCTTTTCCGAATTCTAAAAAAGTATATATCGACGGTGAAATTCATCCTATAAAAGTAGCAATGCGTGAAATTACTTTGAGCGACACCAAACTTTCAAATGGCGGAATTGAGAAAAACCCTCCAGTAACGGTTTACGACACTTCGGGAGCTTACACAGATCCGAATATTGAAATTGACATTAGAAAAGGATTGCCACGCTTACGCGAAAGTTGGATTCTAGACCGAAATGATGTTGAAATTCTAGAAGAAATAACTTCAGATTATGGCTTAAGCCGATTGAAAGATGAAAGCTTAAATCATCTTCGTTTTGAATATTTACATCAGCCAAAACGAGCTAAAAAAGGTACAAACGTAACACAATTGTATTACGCTAAACAAGGCATTATCACTCCAGAAATGGAATATATCGCGATTCGTGAAAATCAGCGAATAGAACTTTTAAACGAACAAACCAAAGCTATGCAATGTCAGCATGGCGGAAATAGCTTTGGCGCAAACACTCCAAAAAACAAAATCACTGCAGAATTCGTTCGCTCTGAGGTGGCTTGCGGAAGAGCTATTATTCCAAACAATATCAATCATCCAGAAAGCGAACCTATGATTGTTGGTCGTAATTTCTTGGTAAAGATCAATGCTAATATTGGAAACAGTGCTGTGACTTCGAGCATTGAAGAGGAAGTCGAAAAAGCCGTTTGGGCTTGTCGCTGGGGAGCTGACGCGATTATGGATTTATCCACAGGAAAAAACATTCACGAAACCAGAGAATGGATTATTAGAAATTCTCCGGTTCCAATTGGAACTGTTCCAATTTATCAAGCCCTAGAAAAAGTAAAAGGAATCGCCGAAGATTTAACTTGGGAAATTTTCCGCGATACATTAATTGAACAAGCAGAACAAGGTGTTTCCTATTTCACGATTCATGCTGGAGTTTTGCTTCGTTACATTCATTTAACAGCAAATCGTGTTACAGGAATCGTTTCGCGAGGTGGATCAATAATGGCAAAATGGTGTTTATTTCATCATAAAGAAAACTTCCTATACACACATTTTGAAGAAATCTGCGAAATCATGAAACAATATGATGTTGCTTTTTCTCTTGGAGATGGTTTACGTCCAGGTTCCATTGCAGATGCGAATGATGCTGCTCAATTTGCCGAATTAGAAACTTTAGGCGAATTGACAAAAATTGCTTGGAAACATGATGTTCAGGTTTTTATTGAAGGCCCAGGGCACGTACCAATGCACATGATTAAAGAAAACATGGACAAACAATTGGAACATTGCCATGAAGCGCCATTTTATACTTTAGGGCCTTTAACCACTGATATTGCGCCAGGTTACGATCATATTACTTCGGCAATTGGGGCAGCTATGATTGGCTGGTACGGCTGTGCAATGCTTTGTTATGTAACGCCAAAAGAACATTTAGGTTTACCAAATAAAAAAGACGTAAAAGATGGCGTAATCACTTATAAAATTTCTGCTCATGCTGCCGATTTGGCAAAAGGTCATCCGGGAGCACAATATCGCGATAACGCATTGAGTAAAGCCCGTTTTGAATTCCGTTGGGAAGATCAATTTAATTTGGCCTTAGATCCAGATACTGCGAGAGAATTCCACGACGAAACGCTTCCTGCGGATGGCGCAAAAGTGGCACATTTTTGTTCAATGTGCGGGCCAAAATTCTGCTCAATGAAAATATCTCAAGAAATTAGAGATGTTGCGACTGCAGAAAAAGGAATGCAGGAGAAATCAGAAGAATTTATTGAGCAAGGAAAAGAGATTTATATTTAAGTGAAAAGACAATAGAATCAAGAAGAAAGATATGATTGTGATTACAAATCCTTTTTTTATTGAAGATGAAATTCAAATTCTTCATTCTTTGTTGGAAGAAGGATTGTCTTTGCTTCATATTCGAAAACCTAATTTTTCGGAATTAGAAATGGCGCAATTTATTCATCAGATCAAATTAGAATTTCGTACTAATCTGGTTTTGCACAGTCATCATCAGTTAGCTGAAGATCTTGGTATTGAGCGATTTCATTTTTCTGAGAAAGAGAGAAAAGAATTTCCCGAAAGGTTTCCAAAACCTTGCAGGTTTGAATCTGAATCAATTTCAACTTCAACGCATTCTATCGAAGATTTTAATTCGTTAGCAAATGAATTTGATTATGCATTCTTAAGTCCTGTTTTTAAAAGTATTTCGAAGGAAGATTACCATCCGGAAATGGATCTTTTTGAGGCATTAAAGTCAAGAACAAATCAACACACAAAAGTCATTGCCTTAGGCGGAATTGATGCCGAAAACATTCAAAAAACACTTGAAAACGGCTTTGATGATGTTGCTCTCTTAGGAAGCATTTGGAATAACAAAAATCCATTAAAACAATTTAAATTATGTCAACAAATCGCCCTTTCGCACTCACAATTGCAGGTTTAGATCCTTCTGGAGGAGCTGGAATTTTGGCCGATATCAAAACATTTGAGCAACATAAAGTGACTGGTTTTGCGATTTCTACAGCCAATACAATTCAGACTGAAAATCAATTTTATGAAATTCAGTGGACTGATTTGAGTTTTGTTATTCGTTCTATCGAAACGCTGTTTTTAAATTATAGAATCAGCGTTGTAAAAATTGGAATTGTGTCTTCTTTACCTGATTTAAACCGAATTGTTTCGACTATAAAAATGCTTTCTTCTTCAACAAAAATCGTTTGGGATCCTGTTTTAAAATCGACCACAAAATTTGAGTTTATGAATATTGAAGATCGTTTAGATTTAAATAAAATACTGTCAAAAATCGATTTGATTACGCCTAATTATCATGAAGCTGAGATTCTATTTCCAGATTTTACTTCTAATAAAAATAGATTTTCAACAAACATTTTATTGAAAGGCGGACATAACAAAAAAGCCTTAGGAACAGATCTTTTATTTCTAAAAAAGGAAGCATTAGAATTGCTTCCATCAGAAAAAAAATGCTTTGAAAAACATGGTTCAGGCTGTGTACTTTCTTCTGCAATTGCTTCGAATTTAGCTTTAAATCAGACATTAAAAGAAGCCTGTAAAAACGCTAAAATCTATATCGAAAATTACTTGAGTTCAACATCAACTTTAATCGGATATCATTATGTATAGCAAACTTCAATATATCTCGCAAGGCGAAACTATCGAAAAACAATTGTATAATATTCATCAAGCACTCGACGCCGGATGCAATTGGGTACAAATGCGTTTTAAAAACCAAACACAAAAAGATGCTTTCACTTTAGCGGAAGCGGCAAAACTTTTATGCGAAAAGTACACAGCCAATTTTATTGTAAACGATGATTTACATCTTACTAAAGAAATTGACGCAGACGGTATTCATTTAGGTTTAGCCGATACCAAAATCGACGAAGCAAGGACTTTTTTAGGCATTTCAAAAATAATTGGAGGTACTGCAAACACTTTTGAAGACATTGAAAATCACGTTAAAAATGGTTGTGATTATATTGGATTAGGCCCTTTTAGATTTACGAATACAAAAGAAAAATTGAGTCCGATTTTAGGATTATCTGGCTATTTTGATATTCTTCAAAAATTGAAAAAAAATAAAATTGACATTCCTGTTTATGCTATTGGAGGCATTACATTAAGAGATGTAAATCCATTAATGGAGACTGGGATTCATGGAATTGCCGTTTCTGGAATTATTACCGAAAGTGATGAGAAAGAAAAATTAATTCAACAACTAAACGAAAAATTATATGCAAACATCATTGTTTAATATAGGAGACAAAACCTTTAAATCACGTTTGTTTCTTGGAACGGGAAAATTTGGTTCGAATGAAGAAATGGAGCAAGCGATTTTAGCTTCAGAAAGCGAATTGGTTACTGTTGCCTTAAAACGTATCGATCTTGAAACTGATACAGATGCCATTTTATCGCATTTAAAACATCCAAATATCAATTTATTGCCCAACACTTCAGGAGCAAGAAATGCCAAAGAAGCTGTTTTTGCCGCACAATTGGCTCGCGAAGCTTTAGAAACTAATTGGGTAAAACTCGAAATTCATCCTGATCCAAAATATTTAATGCCCGACCCTATTGAGACTTTAAAAGCGACAGAAGAATTGGCTAAACTCGGTTTTATTGTACTTCCATATATTCACGCCGATCCTATTTTGTGCAAACATTTAGAAAGCGTAGGGACATCGGCTGTCATGCCTTTAGGCTCACCTATTGGAAGCAATAAAGGTTTAAAAACGATCGATTTCCTAGAAATTATTATCGAGCAAAGTACTGTTCCCGTTATTGTGGATGCAGGAATTGGAGCGCCTTCTGATGCTGCAAAAGCAATGGAAATTGGTGCAGATGCTGTTTTGGTAAACACTGCTATTGCCGTCGCCGGAAATCCGAAATTAATGGCTGAGGCTTTTAGAGAAGCTGTAATTGCAGGCAGAAAAGCTTTTGAAGCTAAAGTTGCCAATCAGCAGAATTATGCTTCTGCTTCTAGTCCGTTGACTTCTTTTCTTTATGAATAAAAATTTTGTTTCACGCAGATTTTGCAGATTTAAGCAGATTAAAAGTTGATTTTTATTTATTGCTTAATCAATAAATTTTCGCTAAAAACCATTTATCAAAAAAGAAAGAAAATTCTTTATTTTTGAATTTTAATTAAAATCAAAAATAATGACTGAAAATGAAATATCATATCTAGTGCGAGGAGCAATTTTTAAAGTATATAATAATCTAGGACCAGGATTATTCGAATCTGTCTACGAGAGTGCCTTATTTTACGAATTAGAAAAAGTAAATCTAGAGGTCAAAAAACAAGTAGAAGTTATCATAAATTATGAAGAAATAATATTAGATGCTGCTTTTAGACTGGATTTACTAGTCGAAGATAAAGTAATAATTGAATTAAAATCTGTTGAAGAATTAGCGCCAATACATTACAAACAAATTGCAACTTATCTTCGATTAGCTAATAAAAAACTAGGCTTACTTGTAAATTTTAACACGCTTAATATTTTAAATGATATTAAAAGAGTTGCCCATAAAATATAAAGAGCACGGCATATCGATAAATTAAAAATCAATTTTTAATCTGCTTAAATCTGCAAAATCTGCGTGAAATAAAAAACATATTCATATGAATACTTTCAAATCTATTTTCGAGCAATATAATTGGGATGAAATCCAATCCAGAATATATAAAACCACATCAAAAGATGTCGAAAGAACTTTGGCTAAAGCCAAATACAATCTCAATGATTTTTTGATTCTGATTTCTCCTATCGCTCAAAACTATTTAGAACAAATGGCACAAAAATGCCATGAAATCACAAAAAAGCGCTTTGGAAAAACGATTCAAATGTATGCGCCACTTTATCTGAGTAACGAATGCCAAAACATTTGCACCTATTGTGGATTTAGTTTAGACAATAAAATCAAAAGAAAAACACTTTCTGATTCTGAAATAAGACTTGAAATGGAAGCTTTAAAAAACGCTGGTTTTGATCATGTTTTATTGGTTACCGGCGAAGCGAATTATACAGTAAATATCAATTATTTTCTAAATGCGATTAACTTAATTAAAGAAGATTTTTCGATTATTTCTGTTGAAGTTCAGCCCCTTTCTACAGAAGATTATCAGCGTTTACATGAAGCTGGTGTCTATTCGGTTTTGGTTTATCAGGAAACATATCATCAGGAAGTTTACAAAAAATATCATACCAAAGGCAAAAAATCTAACTTCGATTATCGATTGGAAACTCCTGACCGAATTGGAACTGCTGGAATTCATAAAATTGGTTTGGGCGTTTTATTAGGTCTAGAAGATTGGCGAACTGATAGTTTTTTCAATGCTTTGCATTTAGATTATCTGCAGAAGAAATATTGGCAAACTAAATATTCCGTTTCTTTTCCGCGTCTTCGACCTGCTGAAGGTATTATCGAACCGAATTTCATTATGGACGATAAAGATTTGACACAATTAATTTGTGCCTACAGATTATGGAATGAAGATTTAGAAATTTCGATTTCGACGAGAGAAAATGAGAAATTTAGAAATAACATTATTCCAATTGGAGTTACAAGTATGAGCGCAGGTTCTAAAACAAATCCTGGTGGCTATGTAGTTGATCCGCAATCTTTGGAACAATTCGAAATTAGCGATGAACGTTCTGCTGAAGAAATTTCAAAAATCATAAAAAATGCAGGCTATGAACCAGTTTGGAAAGATTGGGACAAATCATTTAGTCATAAAGTTGGAAAGTCGAAAGTCATAAAGTCTTTTACTTAGACAAATACTTTTTCGACTTTTGACTTTTGACTTTAAAAACTTTAAGACTTAAAAAATGAGTATTATTCAAGAATTCCTTCGTTACAACAGACAAACTATTCTTCCTGAAATTGGTGACGAGGGTCAGGAAAAACTAAAAAAAGCACGAGTTTTAGTAATTGGAGCAGGCGGATTAGGCTGTCCAATTTTACAATATATTGCAACTGCCGGAGTTGGTTTTATTGGAATTATGGATTTTGATACTATTGAAATTCATAATCTTCACAGACAGATTTTATATACTGAAAATGAGATTGGCCAACACAAAGCAATTGTTGCAAAAGAAGTGGTTTCTAAATTAAATCCGTTGATTGAAGCTGTGGCAATTAACGAAAAAATTACAGCAGAAAATGCATCAAAAATAATTGAACAATATGATATTGTTGTAGATGGGTCTGATAATTTTTCAACTCGTTATTTAGTCAATGATACTTGCATTGAATTGAAAAAGCCTTTTGTTTATGGAAGTATTTTAAAATTTGAAGGACAAATTGCTGTTTTCAACCATAACGGAAGTAAAAATCTTCGCGATTTGTTTCCAGAAATGCCAGATCCAAAAGATGTCCCAAATTGTAATTTAAATGGTGTTTT
>NZ_DHEI01000108.1:10571-13944 GCF_002399805.1 Flavobacterium sp. UBA4854 | reverse complement strand
ATAATCCCTGAATTCAGACTCACAAGATTAGTTCCGAATAAAACAGAATTATCTACATTTCTGTATTTGCTCAAGGTTTTTAGAGGTTCTTTTTTTACAATTCCTTTCTGCGGATCGTTGTTTACCATAATACATCTTCCGCAAGGTTTTATGTTTTTAAACTGAACTTCTCCAATTTTAAAATCCTTAAAATCATCTTCTTCATGAGCATTTTTCGTACTTACCACAATGTTTGGACGAAATCTTTTAATGGTGATTTTTTCTTCTAATTTTTCATTTAAAAAATCAAGACTTTCAGTTCCAATTAGCAAATAAGGATAACCATCAGCTAAACTCACATTATAGGTTTCGTTTGTTCTAGAACTTTCATGTTTACGATCTCCAATATTATTGATTTTCACCAATTTGCACTCAAATCCTAGTTTATCGCTAAACCATTTTGAAGAGTTTTTATTTACTTCGAAAACCTCACTTTTATCGTCCCAAACTTGAGATTCTATTGCATTATCTAAATGTTCATTAATAGAAAAATCATGCGTTTCTCCTTCAAAAGTAATTTGAATTTTATCTCCAAAAATCTCAGGATAAAACTGACTCATTATTGGGTATTCTCTTTGTGTAATGTGAACATTTTCTGTATTAATCAGCATCCATCTTCGATCAT
This sequence comes from Flavobacterium sp. UBA4854, assembly GCF_002399805.1. NCBI lineage: Bacteria > Pseudomonadati > Bacteroidota > Flavobacteriia > Flavobacteriales > Flavobacteriaceae > Flavobacterium > Flavobacterium sp. UBA4854. The sequence continues at coordinate 13,280 of NZ_DHEI01000108.1, read as the reverse complement.
TTTCAAAACCCATTTCTTCAGCATTGGCACATTTTAGACTAATACCTGCCAAGCTTTTTATTGGATAAATATAAATTTCTTTTACGCTATAGACTGCACTCATTTTTATTCACTTTTTAATATGCCCATAAATTCCTCTCGATCAATTTCGCGACAACCCAAACTATCCAAATGCGGGTTATAAACCTGACAATCCAGCAATTTATAATTTTCTTCTTCTAAATGTTTTACTAGGGATATAAAAGCCACTTTTGAAGCATTTGATACTTTAGAAAACATACTTTCTCCGCAAAAAACATGTCCCAAATCGACGCCATACAAACCTCCAACTAAAACATCGTCTTGCCAAACCTCAACCGATTTTGCAATTCCTTGACGATTAAGTTCGCAATACGATTCTACTATATCATCTGAAATCCAAGTTCCGTCCTGACCAATACGTTGTATTTTTTGGCAATTCGAAATTACTTCTTTAAAGTTGGTATTAAAGGTAACTGTAAATTGTTTTCTGTTTAAAATATTCCGCATGCTTTTAGAAATAACTAATTCGTCTAAAAACAAAACCATACGAGGATCTGGTGCCCACCAAAGGATAGGCTCACCTTCATTAAACCAAGGAAAAATCCCTCTATTGTAAGCCAGTTTTAAGCGCTCAGGACTTAAATCACCACCAACAGCCAGAATACCTTCTTCATCGGCTTCTGAAACGGGCGGAAAATATAAATTATCAAATAAGAAATACATTATTTAAATTTCAATGATAAAATTCTACTTAGAAGTATTAATTCAAAAACAAAATTCCAAATCCCAAACTCACGTGAATGAATTGGAATTTGGAATTTAAAATATTGTAATTTCTAAACTCTTAGAACGGTAAATCGTCTGGTTCGTCTTCGTTTATACTTGTTGCTGGTGCAAAAGTTTCTGCAGCTGGCATTGGAGCTCCTTGCGCAGGTCCTTCTGGAGCTAATCTTTCGATTCTCCAACCTTGAATACTATTGAAGTATCTAGTTTCTCCTTGTGGGTTAACCCATTCTCTTCCTCTTAAATTGATAGAAACTTTTACTGCATCTCCTTGTTTATAGCTACTCAACAAATCGCATTTATCTTGTGTAAATTCGATTAAAATATGTTGTGGATACTGCTCCTCAGTAGTAACAACTAACTCTCTTTTTTTGAATGAGGCACTAACTTGCTGCTCTGGGTTAACCACTTTTACTTTTCCTGTAACTTCCATCTTCGTCTATTTAATTATTGTTTCTATTTCTTTTATTTCTTCGCTAAAAGCACTTTCCATGCCGATTCTACATCGCCATTATCCAAATATTTTTTAGCTTCTAAGTGCACTTTTTTCTGGTCGTCTGAGCTTAAAACTCCTTTGACTGCAAAATTTGTTTTCACAAATATAGTAACTTCTTCTGTTGTAGGCAAGGCTTCTATATTCCCTAATTTTCCTAAATCATTCCCATCAAAAACATCGCTTTCTTTTACAAAATTTGGTATTGCATCTACTCCTACTCCTAGTGTTGTTAAGGGTTTTGCAACTTCAAAAAGCCCTTGATTTGATCTTGAATACCAGTTATTTCCAAGTCTCGAAACCAAATCAATTTTATGCTGGTCTATTGCTCCGTTTTCATCCAAAATCGATTCGTCAATATGAATTTTAACAACTTCGCATAAAATCAAATTTCCTGCTCCTCCTTCTGTTCCTAACGGAATAATCTGCGTAATCTTGCATTCAAACTGAACTGGAGATTCTTTTACGCGATATGGTTTTACTAAATCTGATGGAATTTGCGTTAATCCTGCTTTGATAAATTCATTCACGCCATCTCCATATTCTGTGCTTGCTAAAGAAGTTTGCTGTACGATATCGTAATTTACAACATTTATTACTACTTCTTTAGTCGCTTCAGCATTAATTAAAGTATGTTTAATTGTATTATCTCGAACACGTCTTGAGGGCGAAAAAACCAAAATCGGAGGATTGGCACTAAACACATTAAAGAAACTAAACGGAGACAAATTGGGAATGCCTTTTTCGCTAATTGTACTCGCGAAAGCAATAGGTCGTGGACCAATTGAACTCTGTAAATAGCCTTGTAATTTGGCCGTTGGAATCTCTTTTGGGTTAATGCTGATCATACTTTAAAATTTAAACAGAATCTCATTTTAGCAGCTACAAAAGTATTGAAATGGTTTAATTAGAAGAAATAGTTTTGCAGATAAAAACGAAAAATCTTTAAGCATTGGCAAAATATAAAATGTGTATATTTCGTTATATTTATACCACAAAATAACTGATATGTCTTTTTCTGAAAGAACAAATACTACGCGCTGGATTATTATTTCGGTTTGCTTTATAATCATTTCTCTAATTCTTTGGAATACTTATACTTTCTTCCAGATTTTTAAAAATGAGGAGCGTTTAAAAATGAACCTTTTTGTAAATGCTCAAATCACATTGGTTAATGCTAATGAAAACACTGATGTAGAATTGCCTCTTCAGATTTTTAGCAATAATACTTCTATTCCGGGCATTATAATGCTTTATGACAATGTAGTGAGTTCTGTAAACGTTCCTGATGAAATACTTAATGACAAGAAAAAAAGAACGGCTTTCTTAAATAAGCTTAAAAATGAAAATGAACCAATCACTTTTGAATACGCCCCAGGAAAATACCAGACTTTATATTATGGTAATTCTGC
>NZ_DHEI01000108.1:8898-10407 GCF_002399805.1 Flavobacterium sp. UBA4854 | reverse complement strand
CTTTGCATTGCATTAATTTATAATTTCTATAAAAGCACCAAAATGGCAACCCAAAACAAGCTTTGGGCAGGAATGGCAAAAGAAACGGCACACCAAATTGGCACTCCGCTTTCTTCATTAATTGGTTGGGTTGAAATTTTAAAAACAGAAGAAATTGATCCTTCTATAAGTATCGAAATTGAGAAAGATATAGAACGCCTTCAGACTATTACAGATCGTTTTTCTAAAATTGGATCAGTGCCAGTTTTAGAACTTCACGATATTGTCGACGAAACCAAAACGGCTTATGAATATTTGCAATCTCGTTTTTCTAAACAAGTTGCGTTTTCTTTTCAGGCACCAAACGAACCCATTTTAGGAATGATAAATCCAACATTACACAGTTGGACTATAGAAAATTTGGTAAAAAATGCAATTGATGCCATGAAAGGAAAAGGTACTCTTGATCTTCAAATTGAACAAGATGCTCATCAGGTAAAAATCAATATTAAAGATTCTGGAACTGGAATTCCAAAAAAACAATTTAAAACCATTTTTGAAACTGGTTTTACAACCAAAAAACGCGGTTGGGGACTTGGACTTTCTTTAACTAAAAGAATTGTCGAGGAATATCACAATGGAAAAATCAAAGTTCTGCATTCTGAAATTGGTAAAGGAACTACTTTTCAGATTTCATTAAATAAAAAAGTGCAGTAATAAATTTTACTGCACTTTAGTTATCTTTTTTGTCAGATTGAGCGAAGTCGAAGTCTTTACAAATTTGATTGAATATCTTTTGCTAAAGCTTCAAATTCTTCTTTTGAGAGTGAAACTTTATCAATAAAACGCATTTCGTCCATGTGGTTTAACGGAATCAAATGTACGTGTGCATGAGGCACTTCAAGTCCTACAACCGCTATTCCGATTCTTTTGCATGGAACTGTTTTTTCTAAAGCTGCAGCGACTTTTTTAGAAAATTTCATTAAACCTAAATACAACTCTTCATCCATATCAAAAATCTTATCGATTTCTTGTTTCGGGATACAAAGCGTATGTCCTTTAGCATTCGGATTTACATCTAAAAATGCTAAGTAGTTTTCGTCTTCTGCAATTTTGTAAGCTGGAATTTCTCCGTTTACTATTTTAGTGAATATTGTACTCATTGTTTATTCGTTATTTGGTTAATCGTTTAACCGATTTAACGATTAAACGGTTAAACTAAATTTAGTCTCTTGAGATTTCTAGAATTTCAAATTTAAGAACTCCATTTGGAACTGTAATTTCAGCTACTTCTCCAACAGATTTTCCTAGCAATCCTTTTCCAATAGGAGAAGTTACAGAGATTTTTCCTGTTTTTAAATCTGCTTCGCTTTCAGCAACAAGCGTATATTTCATTTCCATTCCGTTGCTTTGGTTTTTGATTTTTACATTCGATAAAACCAAAACTTTAGAAACATCTAGTTGAGACTCGTCAATTAATCTTGCATTTGCATATACCTCTTCTAGTTTAGAAATTCTCATTTCTAACAA
>NZ_DHEI01000108.1:7386-8786 GCF_002399805.1 Flavobacterium sp. UBA4854 | reverse complement strand
GCTTCTTTTGCTGCATCATATTCCGCATTTTCAGACAAATCACCTTTATCTCTTGCATCCGCAATATCTTGAGATGCCTTTGGGCGCATTACACTTTTTAAATGCTCCAATTCATCTTTTAATTTTTTTAATCCTTCTGCTGTATAATAAGATACTTTACTCATAACTTCATCGTTTATATAAATACAAAAAATCCCATCGCGACGGGATTTTCTTACCACAAATATACTATAATTTTTAATAGTACATAATTATATGTTAATCATATAGATTTCAAATCTAAATAAATTATTTTTGTTTTAACTAATTCTTATCCAAATAATGAAAAAAATCTGGTTTTTTATTGCTTTTACTGCTATTTTATTCTCTTGTAGCGACAACAACAGAAGTAGCAACAATCCTTACATTCCTAATTATTCTATAAACGCATATCTTGACACCAATTTACCAACGTATAACAAATTATTATATCCAAGTAATCCTGTTTACATAGTCAATTATGGCGCAAAAGGGATTATAGTCATGAAAACCGGCGAAGGAACTTATACTGCTTTTGATGCGGCCTGCCCAAACCAAGCTTTAACTTCTTGCACAGCCATGACAATTGACGGAATTTATGCTGTTTGCTCCTGCGATAAAACGCAATATAACTTATATACAGGACTTGGCGGAAAAGAATATCCGATGAAGCAATATCGTGTAGAATCTTCTGGAACAGTCATTCATGTTTACAACTAAAAACAAAAAAGCCTGAAAATAATTTCAGGCTTTTTTATGTTTTCTCTTAATTAGAATTTCAAACTCAAACCAATTAAGAAGTTTGTTCCTGCTTGCGGATAATAGTATGGATACACATCCCACATTGCTCCGTTTGAAACGTATTTCTTGTCGAAAATATTATTTACCAAAGCTGTAATTGTTATCGATTGGAAAATCGTTTTTGGTTTTATTTCATATGATGCATTAAAATCGTTTACAAAATAATCTGCCAGTTTTGCCGCCGGAAGTTCAATATTGTTCATGTATTGTTCTCCAACATATTTTTGCAATAATGAAAGATACAGTCTTTCTATTGGTTTATATACGATAATATTTCCTGCAATAACTTCTGGAGAATAGGCAATTTTTGTTGTTCCGTAGTATTCTCCATCAACAGCTAAATCTACGTTTTTGTTGCTGCTTAAAGTAAAGTTTGGTCTTAAAGTAAATTTATCAGAAAGTGCAATTGTAGCATCAAACTCAAAACCTAAACGGTAGCTTTTCTCTGTATTGGCACGAATCGGATTTCCAACATCGTCTAATCTTCCCGTTAAAATCAACTGGTCTTTGTATCCCATATAATACAGATTCGAATTCAATTGAAATTTCTCTGAATTGAATCTCCATCCTAACTCAAAATC
>NZ_DHEI01000108.1:945-7181 GCF_002399805.1 Flavobacterium sp. UBA4854 | reverse complement strand
TTCAAACCAGCTTTCGGATTAAAGAAATTAAAATTATCATCTACCAAACCAGTCTCTTTACTATTTGCTTTATATTTCACATTTCTGTATTGCAAATCTCCGTAGAAACTTAATTTTTCTGTAAATTGATAATTTGCTTTCGCGAAAACATTACCATCCGTTTTTGACGAATAATCATCGTAATAATGAGCTCCTAACGCTGATTGATCTGAATATTGCGCCCAGATTACTTTTCCGAAATGGTCTCCTTCGTATTTATTCCAACCTCCTCCTAAAATAACATTTAATTTTTCTGTTACATATTTAGCAGAAAAAGTCGTTCCGTAGAAATCATTATCCAACCATTTTTGACGAATCAAATCGGTTACTGGAACTAAATTTCCATTGTCATCCTCAACTGTTTTTGTTGGCTTAATTGGTCCATAACCTTCAACAGGTTCATCTTCTTTATAATTTTCGTAATATCCTTTCCCTTTTGTATAATGAAATGCCAGGTTTGTGCTCCATTTATCAGAAAGCGATTCACTCCAGTGCAATTGATAATGATCCTGATTGTAATTATCGGTTTCGTTGTCATAAAAATGAACATTTCCTGCATCATCTGTATACATTCCTGCAGAATTAAAAGTACGATTTGTGTTAAGAGTTTCAGCATCAATTCCGTTCCAAGATTGATACGTTTTTTCAGTTCCTCCAAAAACCAACGCTTTAATCAAAGTTGTTTTGCCAACATAAGTTCCTTGCAAGAAATATGATTTTAAATCGGCACTTCCGCGATCAATATATCCATGTGTTTTTATTGTAGACAAACGCCCTGCAATTTCAAAATGATCATTTAATAAACCTGTACTAAACTTTACGGTATTTTTAATTGTATTGAATGATCCTGCAGAACTTGAGATTTCACCTGTCGCTTTTCTAGCATAACTATCAGTCAGTAAATTTAAACTTGCTCCAAATGCTCCTGCCCCATTTGTAGAAGTTCCAACTCCGCGTTGCAACTGAAGACTTTCTACAGAAGAAGCAAAATCGGGCATATTAACCCAAAATGTTCCTTGACTTTCCGCATCATTGTAAGGAATTCCGTTTATAGTTACGTTTACACGTGTAGCATCACTTCCACGAACGCGAATTCCTGTGTAACCCACACCGTTTCCAGCATCTGAAGTCGTTACAACTGAAGGCATATAATTCATCAGAACAGGAATGTCCTGACCTAAATTTCTATACTTAATTTCTTTTTTATCCATATTACTAAAACTCACTGGAGTCTTAGAAGTAACACGAACTGCAGAAACCAAAACCTCATCTAGAGAATTTACTTTTGTAGAATCTTTCTGCTGTTGTTGTGCAAAAGAAAATAGAGTAAAGAGTAAAGAAAATGAAGAAAAAACAAATTTGGCTCCGACTACATTTTGAGCCTGTGAACCTTTGTACCTCTGTGCCTTAGCACCTAAAAAAACAGTTTTCATTCGTAAAGAATTACGAATAAAAGGGGGAATTATTCTTTGTTAAATTAATAAATGTGTTTCACGACAAAATAAAGTGTGCACGCTCGATACTGTCGTTTTCCCTTAGCAACATTACTCGCTCAGGTTCTTTGGGTATGATCTCAGCTCGTTATTTGGAGCACCCCTTTGAGACAGTGCAAATGTAATGTTAAAAAGTTAAATTCCAATATTGAAAATTCCAAATTCCAAAAATTCAAGTAGATTGAAATTAAAATTCCAAATTCCGACATTAAACTTAGTTGTTGGAATTTGGAATTTATAAATTGAAATTTTACTCTATATTCGGTTTTCTTCTAGATTGTTTTAGATCAGAAATATTCTTTTTATCCTTGATTCTTTTCTTAATTACAGCTTTGGGAACTTTTGTAGCTTTTCTAACTTTCGGAACATACAATCCCTTTTTGATAATTTCCAAAAATCGTCTGGTTACAATTTCTTTGTTTTTAAGCTGGCTTCTGTCTTCATCGCAATTTAAAATCAGGATATTTTCAGAAGTTAAACGCCCTGAAATATTAGTTAGCAAAATCAATTTTTCTTCATCAGATAAAGCTTGAGAAGCATTTAAATCAAAATTCAGCACCACTTTTGACGAAACTTTGTTCACGTTTTGTCCGCCCGATCCACTACTGCGGACGGCTTTAAAGTTTAATTCTGATATGATTTTTTCTCCATCCATATTATTGTGGCTGATGCGCCGCTTTCAATAAATCGTTTACCGTTTTTACAGGATTAAAAGTAATTAATGGAACAGCCACAAAAATAGTTAGCCAGTTGGCCATTGATCCGTTCCATAAACCAGGCAATTCATAACTTTTTACCGTTTTCCCGTCAACACTTTTTTCTACAATAAAACCAGCTTTTTGATCTACAAACTGCAATAAATCAAACCTTTCGGTTTTATAATTTTTAATACCGCAAACTAAATCTACTGGATTAAAATGTGTTGATTCAGTTAAAATTGACTGTTGTTTTTTACTTGTCAAATCTACCTGAGATGTTTCTACAATTTGAAGAGAAGCCACTCCTTTATCATTCATCACCCAAAACGGGCCACCTCCAGGTTCTCCCTCATTTTTTACCATTCCGCAAACACGAATTGGTCTATCTAGAAGTTCTTTAATCTTACTTATTTTATTTTCAAAAGTAAATTTATTGAAATCATTGCTAATCTCAATATTTAGCTCATCTTTTAAAAATAGAACAATATCTGCTAAATGATTTTCTTCAATCTCATTTTGGTCAATTAATTGTAAATAAGAAAAAATCTTTTGCTGCACTTCAATTAAAACACCTGCCAATGCTTTTTTGTACAATGTAATTTTATCAATATGGTTCTGAATTACGTTGTCTATATTTTTAATGAAAATCACATCAGCATCAAGATCATTTAAATTTTCAATCAAAGCTCCATGTCCGCCTGGTCTAAAAATTAAACTACCGTTTTTATCCTTTACCAATTTGTTTCCTTCGTCGATAGTAATAGAATCAGTGCTTTTATTTTGATACGAGTATCCGATATTGATTTTTACACCAGATGGTTCTTCAATTTTTTCTATAACCTCATCAACTCCCTTATAAAATAAGTTTTGGTGAATTTCTGAAACTGTAAAATGCAGATTGGATACCTTGTTTGAAGTTGCATAATGTATACATTCATTTAAATGCTCTTCAATTGGATTTGCAATATGAGTTTCATATAAATGAAAAGGCAATACTGCTTTTGGCTTATTAGCAAAATCAAAATAGTCTGGAGATAATAATAATTTTATAAAATAATAATTCTTATAGTCTCTCTCGAGAGTTTCAAAATCGGGATATATTTCTCTTAATTTTTGATCTACAGCCTTGAAAAAAGGAAATTTATCCATTCCAATAATAAAAATGGCTAATTCTTTATCTTTTTTTCTATTGATATAACCGTTTATTGTTTCTTTCTGAATATCAAAATCATTCAAAAAAGCCGTCAAAAACTTAAACATTCTTGTAGCCGCACCAGAAGCCGGAACAAACTTTTTAATCTTTAATTTTTCTTTTTGGTCATCAAAAAAAACAGCTTTTTCTTCAAAATCTTTTTCTGATAAACTTAGAATTCCATTACCAATTTTAGCAGGACTCACTAAATTGCTCTTTACAATTCCGTTTTCAAGAAACTCTAATTGTTTTAAAATAGCGTCAAAAGAAATTCCTCTATTGTATATCTGTACAAAATCACTTGGTAAGAAATCATGCTCTTTTGCAATAGTCAAATTATCAATAATTGATATTGCTTTCGCTAATCTAGTTTCTTTATCACCAGATAAAATTATGAAAGGTTTATTGGTATCTATTAAAGTCTGTTTAAAAACAGAAAATACGCTTTCTCTACCTTCAGGAGTATCACGAATATCGTCTTTTTCCCAAGGAACATCAATATCTGTAAGGAAAAATAAATCGTATTCGTGTTTTAGTGCCGCTTCATTCAAAAGCGGATCACAAAAACCATAATACATTTCAGAAAACACTTTGGTTACCATCAAATTGGTATCACAAAACAAGTATTTATTTGCTTTTGCTAATCTTTCATTTTCCAATGCAGTCTGACCATATGCAATTGGCATCATATCATCTGCTACGCAAATATGCTGGTTTTCTTCCCATTTTTCTTGCAAATAATCACGAGCAAATTCAGGAACCCATTCTGTTTCGTAGTAATCTGCAAGCTGTTTTGCTAGGGTTGTTTTGCCTGTACTTTCAGGTCCAAACAAAGCAATTTTTATGATGGTTGTTTTTTGCTGTCTAAGATCTTTCTCCATTCTAAATAAGCTGAAATAGCCAAAATTGTAAAAATTATATACTGAAGTGACAGCATCCCTAAGCCGCGATAGGCATAAAGAGGCACAACAATAATATCACCAATAATCCAAAGTGTCCAGTTTTCTATTTTTTTTCTGGCCATGTACCACATTCCAGCAAAAAATATTCCAGACGAAATCATATCAACATAATTGTCTTTATGAATTTCATAATCAAAATATTTATAAATCCCGAAAACTACAAAAACAGTTACAATAAACAGTAAGATTCCGATTATTTTTTCATCAAAATTTGTACGGGTAATTGGCAAATTATCTTCGGCCGTTCCGCCTTTTGCCCACACATACCAGCCGTAAATACTCATTATTGAGAAATAAGCATTAATAATCATGTCTCCTATATAACCTGCAATATAAAGCAGATAAACTGATATAACAGTTGCAATTAATCCTGTTGGATACACCCAAATGTTTTCTTTTTTAGCAAACCAAACACTTAAAATTCCGCAAACAAATACTAAAAACTCTAAAGCAATATGCCATAGCGGTGCGTTTTTATAACTGTCTAAAAAAAAATCTATCATTAGAGATGTGGTATTTGGCGTTTATTGTTCAAAAAAATGACTGTTGTTTTCAAAAGCTGTTCCAATAACAACCAAATCTGCACCAGCCTTATAGGCTTTCTGAATTCCCTGCAAATCTACAATTCCTCCGCCAACAATAACAGGAATTTCAATATTTTGAGAAATCATCTCAATCATTTCTGTCGGAACAGGCTCTTTTGCGCCGCTTCCCGCTTCTAAATAAATCAGTTGGTTTCCTAACATTTCCCCTGCCTGCGCTGTTGCCAAAACCAACTCAAGATTTTTTCTGCTTAAGGGTTTTGTTTTGCTTACACGAGCCACAGCAGTTTCATTACCACTTTCTATTAAAATATAACCTGTAGAAATGACTTCTAGATTTGTTTTTTTAAGAATTGGGGCGGCCTGAACTTGATATTCAATCAAATAATCGGGATTTCGTCCCGACAATAAAGACAGAAATAAAATACCATCGGCCTTTACTGAAATTTGAGAAGGGTCTCCTGGAAACAAAACAACAGGAAGATTTGTTTTTTGCTTTAACTCCGAAATCAATTCTTCTAAAATATTATTCTGAACAATACTTCCTCCAACAAAAATATGAGTTGCAGGCGAAGCATTAATTTTCTCAATTAAATGATTAACATTTTCCAATACAATTTTATCAGGATCCAAAAGCACTGCCAGTAACTTTTGTCCATTGCTTTTAGCTTCTAAAATCTGTTGTCTTATAGTGAGAATTTGTTCTTGCATACGGGTGTAAAAGTAAAAGATTTTTAATGTAGAAGAACTATTTTGAATGAATTATATTTGTTGTACGTCTTTTGATAACGTAAATAATGCATTATGATTACAGTAGAATTACTAGAAAAATACGGTGTAGCAAAAAAATCTTTCGATAAAAATGATATTATTTTTGAAGAAGGAAATCTTCCATTACATTATTATCAAGTTATTTCTGGCGAAGTAAAAATGAGCAATTACAATGATGACGGACGTGAATTTATTCAAGGAATATTTTATAATGGACAATCTTTTGGCGAACCTCCTTTATTCTTAAATCAAAAATATCCAGCCAATGCAATTGCGGTAGAGAATGCAGAAATTTTTATTCTTCCGAAAGAGAACTTCATGAAACTTTTAGAAGAAAATCCAAAAGCAAGCATTAAAGTAATTGAGAATCTTGCGCAGCGATTGTATTATAAATCGATTATGGCCGCAGAAATTTCAACACACGAGCCAGAACATCGCGTATTGAAACTTATAGATCACGGAATTGCTTACTTCAACTTTCAAAAAGATAAAAATGGTTATCTTATCAATTTTACCAGACAGCAAATTGGAGATTTAAC
>NZ_DHEI01000108.1:0-779 GCF_002399805.1 Flavobacterium sp. UBA4854 | reverse complement strand
GAATTGAAAATTATTAACCGAAAAGTATACAGATAAAAAAAATCCCATTTTATGATTAAAGTCATAAAACGCAACACTATTGTCGTCGTAATTTTGTTCATATAAAAAACTGAATATCATGACACTATATCAAACAACATTCGACATTTTTAATAGAAATTATATGGGTTCTGCTGCAATGGCAGTAATTGGACAAAGCTGTTTAGGAGGCGCTGCTGCTATGTATGTTTTAGCCAACGGAACTTCTATCCCGCAAATGATTCAATTAGGAATTATTGTTTTAGCTTGTGTTTTTGCAAATACATCTATATTGGCACAAATGAAACATAAAGTAGTTTTCAATCTTATTATGCTAAGCGCGACTTTAAGCTTGTTTTTTATACTTTTAAATAGTTTGATTCTATGAAAAAACAAATAGAAAATAGAACTGATGTGTCTTTTTTAGTACATCAGTTTTATGCTAAAATAAGAGCCGATCGAGAAATCGGCTTTTATTTTAATGAAATAATTTCTGATTGGGATGCACATCTTGAAAAACTAACTGATTTTTGGGAAACAAATCTATTTGGCGTTCGCAAATACAAAGGAAATCCACATGAGGTTCACAATGAGGTTGATGCTCATTTTGACGAAAAAATTACACCAAACGAATTTGGAATCTGGCTCAATCATTGGTTCCAAACTATTGACGAACATTTTGAAGGTGAAAATGCCGATACATTAAAAAGACGCGCTCAAAAAATGAGTACTTTTTTATATATGAGTATGTTTCAGCATCG
>NZ_DHEI01000005.1:7743-12571 GCF_002399805.1 Flavobacterium sp. UBA4854 | reverse complement strand
GTAAGCGAAGGCGGCGGACTTGACGCCGAACAGGAAAATATAGAAGTTCTGGAATATACTTTTGATGAAGCTTACGCCATGATTGAATCTGGAGAGATTACAGATGCTAAAACTATTATGTTATTGCAACATGCTAAAATCAAAGATTTAATATAAGAATATACTTACTTTTTTATTTGATTTCTTATATTTGTTGACTTTAAACAAAATATCATGACTCATCAACAAATTTTAGATAAACTCGCAGCAAAATATCTTGTAAAATCAATCGATGATGATTTGGCAAGACTCACTTTTACAGCAATGTGCTATGAAAAAGATACAGAAAAACAGCTTTCAAGAATACTGCCCCAATTATTAAATCGCTGGAATTGTGTTTTAAACACAGAACAAATCTCCAATAATCACAAACAAAAGACAATTCTTGCCCTCTCTATTGTTTTACACAAATACGGGTTTAAAGATGATACAATAAATAAGAAAGCAATTGAAGCTATAGATCTTTTAAATAAAGAAGTGGTTCTAAGTGATGATTTTTTTTAAAAATCAGAAGAAATAAAACAATTTATCTTATCATTGCCAATTCCCCTAAAACGAAAACCGTCTGTTCCAGAAAGCATTACTTTTTATAGAAAAGGAGATGTAATTTCTATTCAATTGGAGAATCGCTTTTATGCTGCATATATTCATAAAATTACTGGTGCGAATGAAAGTCCTATTTTAGAATTCTATGATGGTGTTTTTGATAAAATCCCAACTTGGGGAAACTTACAAAATTTACCTGCAAAAGGTCAATTATATAACGATGGAATTAAAAGGATTTCAAAGTTTTCAGTTTATGGATTAAAACACGAACCTGATACTGCTAATCAAATTAGATTGATAAAAGCTTCTGTAGATAATCCGCCTGCAAACAATCATCTTAAAGAGTCAGTTGGACTATATAGTGTTATTGATTTATTCACTCTTCAACGTGATATAAAAAATTTGTTTAAATAAATAGATGATTTTTACATCAGTAATGTAAATCCCGAAACCAATTCAAAAAATTATGTAACCCTTTTCAGCTATCAGATGTATAACTTTATATTCATAAAAATACGACCTATGAAAAAGTTATATTACACAGCAAACGCATTACTATTATTAATGTTAGTATTACTAGGTTCTTGCAAAAAAACCGATACGATAACATTGACTGAAAATAAAAAAGAGAAAAAGAAGGTAATTGAATATAAAAAACCCGAGACAGTTTCTTATCAAATCGAAAAAACCAAAGATTGGCTCAAAATTAATGAAGCTGACAGTTCTAAAATGGATATTGTTTATGCTTTGAATAGAACCGATAAAGCCAATTTCAAAAAACTGGATTCTGTAGTTATTCCAGCAGATTTTAGCGGAGATTTGGTTTATTATCTTCCTTTTCCATTGCATGTTTCAGCTTTAGAAGAAGTTTCAAAAATTATCCTTTTTTCATATCCAACGCAAGCTTTTGCTGCTTACGAAAATGGTGAATTGGTTCGTACAGGTCCAACAAATATGGGAAGAAAAAAAGATCCCACTCCCACTGGATTGTTTTTTACCAACTGGAAAGCAGAACAAACCACAAGTACATTTAATGACGAATGGGATTTAAAATGGAATTTTAATATTGAAAATAAACTAGGAGTTGGTTTTCACGAATATGCATTGCCTGGATATCCTGCGTCACATTCTTGCTTACGACTATTAGAAAAAGACGCCAAATATCTTTATAAATTTGCTGATGAATGGATTTTGAAGGATAAAGAAAACGTAAAAGTAAAAGGAACTCCTGTGGTTGTTTTTGGAAGTTATAATTTTGATGGCCCAAAACCATGGCTTAAACTAGCCTCAGATCCAGAAGCTTTAAATATTTCTGAAGGCGATATTGAAAACACAGTAACGCCATACTTAAAAGAAATCTTAGAAAATCAGAACCTAAGAGAAGCCGAGCCAACAAAAACTCTATAAAAATATATTCTAAATACATAATCAGCTGAAATGATACAATATCGTTTCAGCTTTTTTTTTGTTTGTTTTTGAACATAATATTTGGCTAAAGCCCTTCGCTTTGTCCTTTTTTCAACCTCCAGCTAAAGCTGGAGACAATCCTTTTCCAAACCTTAAAAACCTTTGTCTCCTTGTCTCTTTGAACCTTTGAACCTAAAAACTCAGAACCTCAGAATCTTAGAATCTTAGAACCTTTAAAAAAACATAAATAAGCGATCGTTCATTTATTATTTTTTATATCTTTGTACCATAATCAAGTACAATTATGAGAACTAGAGATACCAATAAAGAAGAAATTGTAAAACAAAAAGCAATTGAAATGATCGTTACACAAGGCGTAGAAGGTTTTGGAATGAATCGTCTTGCTAAAGAATGCGGTATTTCTGTTGCGACACTTTATATCTATTATTCAGACAAAGAAGACTTAATTAAAAAGATCGGAATTGAAATTGGTAAAAACTTCTTCGAAAAGATGTTTGATGGATTTTCTGCAGACATGTCTTTCAAAGATGGATTGCGTAATCAATGGGAGAATCGTATCTATTTCAATATAAACTTTACACAGCAAGCAACTTGTCTAGAACTTTTAAAACATTCTACTTATGGAGATGCGATTATAGCAGAAATAACAGGCGATTATAAACAAATGATGACAGAATTTATGCTTGCTGCAATTGAGAGAAATGAACTTATTTCTATTCCATATGAAATTTTTTGGAGTATTGTTTATGGTCCGCTTTATTCTCTTTTAGAGTTTCATCGAGAACGAAAATCGATGTCTGGAAAACCCTTTACTCTTACAGATGAAATGAAAGACAGCGCTTTTAATCTCGTTTTAAAAGCACTTACTCCTTGACGATAAATTCAATTTTAAAACCATATCAACAACAAAATTTAAATACAATATAATTTCAATAAAATGAAAACTTCGATTATAGAAAATAAAAAGATCGCCATTATTGGCGGTGGACCAGTTGGATTAACAACTGCAAGAATTTTACAAATTAATGGCGCCAATGTTACGGTTTACGAAAGAGATCTTAACTCACAAGCAAGAACATCTGGCGGAACTTTAGACATTCATTCTGACTCAGGGCAATATGCAATTCAGAAAGCGGGATTAATGGATGAATTCTATAAATACGCACGTCCAACTGGCGAAAAAATGGCCGATATAGACGGAAATATTACTTCTGACGAAATGCCTGATCAAACCAATGCTTTTTCTCGCCCAGAAATTGATCGTAATGATTTAAGAAAAATGATGTTAGAGAATCTTGAAGAAAACACTGTTGTTTGGGATAGTCAGCTAATCAACATTGATAAATCTGAAAATCAATATGTTTTAGAATTCAAAAACGGTACTACAACAACTGCCGATTTTGTAATTGTAGCAAATGGAGGAAGATCAAATGCTCGAAAATTTGTAAGCGATCAAGAACCTCAACTTTCTGGAACTTATATTATTCAAGGCGAAATTGCAAATCCAGATCTAGATTATCCTGAATTTAAACCGAAATACGGAAACGGAAATGTTATGGCAATGGGCGAACACAAAATGTTTTACACGCATACTATGCGAGACGGATCGGTTCATTTTGGAGTTTCTTTTAAAGCAGATGAAGATTGGATTTCAAATCACGGAATTAACTTTAAAGACGATCAATCTGTTATTTCTTTTTTGAATGAAACTTTTAAAAATTGGAATGACGATTATAAAAAATTCTTCGCTGTTTCAACTGAATTTTCTGGTTTGCCTTTAAGATTATTTTCTTTAGAAGAACCTTGGAAAGAACATTCAAATATTACGCTTGTTGGAGACGCAGCTCACTTAATGCCACCATTTGCTGGCGAAGGTGTAAATATGGGATTATTCGATGCTTTTCATCTAACCGAAAATTTAACCAACGGAAAATTTGAAACCATTGACGAAGCAATTGCCGATTACGAGAAAAAAATGTTTGGTTACGCATTAGAAGCACAACGCATGACAAAGAAAATGGAAGATTTATTGCACTCTGATATTGTTGCTGAAGATATTTTAAACAGTAGATTTTAAATTTCAATTAGAAATTAGATAAAGCCTCAGCGGAGCGACATATAATCATATCTAAGATAATATGTCGCTCCGCTGGAGCTTTATATTGTAAACTTCTCATTTTCTCTATAAATATTTCGCTTCTCCGAAGCTTATAAAAAAAGGAGTTGTCTTTTTAAGACAACTCCTTTTTTGTTTATGATACACCCTAAATTATCTAGAATAATTTGGAGCTTCTTTTGTAATTGTTACGTTGTGTGGGTGACTTTCAGTGATTCCACTAGAAGTGATTCTAACAAAACGTCCAGTTTCTTGCAAAGTAGGAATATCTTTTGAACCACAGTACCCCATACCTGCACGAAGACCTCCAATAAACTGAAGCATACTTTCGTTTAATTCTCCTTTGTAAGGAACACGTCCAACGATTCCTTCTGGAACTAATTTTTTAACATCGTCTTCAACATCTTGGAAATAACGATCTTTAGAACCCGTTTGCATTGCTTCAACAGATCCCATTCCGCGGTAAGATTTGAATTTTCTTCCTTCAAAAATGATTGTTTCTCCTGGAGACTCTTTTGTTCCTGCTAGTAATGAACCTAACATTACACAGTCAGCTCCTGCAGCAATAGCTTTAGGAATATCTCCTGTATAACGAATTCCACCATCGGCGATAACTGGAACTCCAGTTCCTTTGATAGCTGCGGCAACTTCTAAAACTGCCGAGAATTGAGGAAAACCAACACCTGCAACGATACGAGT
>NZ_DHEI01000005.1:3561-7580 GCF_002399805.1 Flavobacterium sp. UBA4854 | reverse complement strand
AAATATTTAGCAGCTTCTGGAGTTGCGATGTTTCCAACAATTACATCTATTTGAGGGAATTTTGATTTTACTTCTTTTAAAGTATTCACAACACCTTCTGTATGCCCGTGAGCAGTATCGATGATGATTGCGTCTACACCTGCAGCAACTAAAGCTTCAGCTCTTAAAACTGCATCTCCAGTAACTCCAATTGCAGCAGCAACTCTCAAACGACCAAAAGAATCTTTATTAGCGATAGGTTTTTGAGTCAATTTTGTAATATCTCTAAATGTAATTAAACCAACTAATTCGTTTTGAGCATTTACAACTGGTAATTTTTCGATTTTATGACCTTGCAAAACTACTTCTGCTTGTTCTAAAGAAGTTCCTTCTGCAACTGTTACTAAGTTTTGACTTGTCATAACCTCAGCAATTGGTCTTGCACCGTTTTTCTCAAAACGCAAATCACGGTTTGTAACGATACCTTTTAGGATTTTATTTTCGTCTACGATTGGAATACCACCGATTCCGAATTCTTTCATAGCGTTTTTTGCATCTGCAATA
This sequence comes from Flavobacterium sp. UBA4854, assembly GCF_002399805.1. Lineage (NCBI taxonomy): Bacteria > Pseudomonadati > Bacteroidota > Flavobacteriia > Flavobacteriales > Flavobacteriaceae > Flavobacterium > Flavobacterium sp. UBA4854. The sequence continues at coordinate 7,037 of NZ_DHEI01000005.1, read as the reverse complement.
GTAGAGTTCATTGGTAATGTTACCGGATCGATAATCATACCTGCTTCTGCGCGTTTTACTTTTCGAACTTTTCCTGCTTGTTGTTCGATAGTCATATTTTTATGTAAAACACCAATACCTCCTTCTTGTGCCATAGCGATTGCCATTGCACTTTCTGTAACTGTATCCATAGCAGCAGATACAATTGGAACGTTTAATGTAATGTTTCTTGAGAATTTTGATTTAATGCTCACTTCGCGAGGAAGCACATTCGAGTAGTTAGGTACTAATAATACATCGTCGTAAGTTAAACCTTCGCCGATAATCTTGGAGTTGTGTGCTATCATGGTGCAATTTCTAGTTGAATTGCGTGCAAATATAGTGAATAAATTGGTAACTTGAATACTAAGTTATTCATAAATTTGCATTTACACGAATCATCTTACAAAAAAATACACCCAAGCCCAGGTGGAAATGGAGAGCCCCGAAAAGCCAAAAAGCTTTTTTCTGATTTAAAAAAACGACTACTAATAATATAAATAAAATTAATCTTCTCTGTCTTGAAAAACGAAATTGATTCCGAGTTGGAAAGCGGCACTACTGGCTTTGGAAATGTCTTTATATTCTAAAACATTATTGACTAAAGCATAAATATTTACTGGGCCAATTGCCCCTGAAAGACCTAGACCAATATTTTTATTCGAAAAAGTATCTAAGGTATAAGTTGCTTTAAGATCTAATTTTCTAAATATATTTCTTCTGTAAAAAGCAGTCAAAGCAACCAAAGGTTCGCGGGGAGCAGACATTCCGAAAACCTGAAGTCCAGCGGCATTTTTATAAAATTTTTCGACATTGCCATGACAATTACACTCATCTGAACGTTTCTCTCCGAAAGAGTATTGAATAGAAGAATAAATTTTTGTTGGACGCCAAGTAGTATATTTATTATGGAGTGTATCTCTTGGTATTGCACGATCAAATTCGTCAAAGACATTTTCTGGATCATCTGAACCTAAAAAGTCAGGATTTGCCCCATTGTATTGGTAAGTTCCTTTATAGGTAAGCGTTTCAATGTCTTTGGTCTGTCTCACAAAACCTAAATCGACAACGCTTGCTGTAAACTGCAAATTGTCTTTTATATAATAGGTAATTCCTGCATCTACACCAAAACCAAGACTTCCATTAAAAAAGGTATTATGGGCAATGTCACGAATTACATTTCCTTCGTATTCATCTTTTGTAAAACGGGCTAGTCCAGAAGTTTTTAATTCTAAATTGGAAGAAATGATCTGGTTATAAAGATTTGGAGTTCCTGGCTGCTCACCTGTATAAATGTAACCTGAGTTTTTGGTAGAAGTTGCATTTGCACCGCTTGAATAAATTTTGGCACGTCCTCCATAAACAAATTTATCATTTACTTTTTTATGAAAACCAACATGAAAAACAGAAAGCACTTCGGCTTTCATATTCAAATCGCCTAGATTAAACGATTTTCCGATATAATCTCGATTTCCGTTTAAAGCCAGTAAAGCCAGATCTTTTGGAACAAACATGAAGAAATCAAATTCCTGATACAATCCAAACGAAATATAAGAACGACTTTCTCTGCCTCCAACTCTAAATCCGCCAGAAAATATCTCCAATTGTTGGTTGGTCACTACCTTATCTTTACTGGAAGATTTATTGATAACATCTCTAACTTTTTGATTAAAATCGACCCCATCATTTGAAAATAAATCATAGGCCGAAAAACTGCTAGAACCCACATTGGCTGAAATTCCAGATAAGACCGGAAATCCAAAGTAATACTTATACGAAACATCGGCTCCGGGATTTACAAGCGAAGACTGTGGAATTGAAGTAAAATTATACAATAGCTCTCTGTTTTGGGCAAAACAAGAAAGATGAAAAAATAAACAAAGGATTAGCGTTTTTCTCATTCGATTACTAGATAAGCCGTTGCACTGGATCTTAATCTTAAATTTCCTTCACTGTTAGCATTTAAAGGAGGTCCAGCAGCAATTAATACAACAAAACCAATTTTTTGGGTTTGTTTTAAAAGGTCTAATCGCGTGTTTTCAAAAACTTCTGTGGGATATTTTATAACATTTGGCGTTCCTTTATAGGATGGAACATTAAAAGATATTGTTTCTAAGACTTGATTGTCTTTGTCAAGCAAAAGCATATTTAAGACAAAAGTACGCTCGATATTATTTTCGACTTCAAAATCAAATTCGGCTTTCTTAAGGCGTTCTGTAAAAAATTTGTTTTTAAAAACATCAAAATCTCTTACGTCGTATATAATATTGGTTCCGCCATCATCTATAAGTCTATTTGCAGGAACATTAAAATATGCTAAGTTGGCAACAAAAACAGGCTCAATCTTAAAATCGTTCACCTGATCGAAGTTTAAATCGCTAGAACAGGAAAATAATAAAAAAACTGAAAATAGTAAACTTAAAATTTTACTTAATAATCTTGATCTCATGATAATAATTATATCAATAATAAATGTAACGCATTATTTCTGCAATCATTATCTAAAGTAAGAAAATATAACTATTTTTTAATGAAACTTTCCAAACAATTTCGAAGCTTCATTATATGCACTTTCAAAACTAAGAGAATTAAGTCCTGTTATTTTTTTATTGGCAGTAAAATAAGAAACCAATTTTTCTGTCGGCATATTTCCTGTTAGCTTATCGGTCGCCATTGGGCAGCCGCCAAAACCTTGAATAGCTCCATCAAAACGAATACAGCCTGCTTTTGCGGCAGCATCAATTTTTTCGAACCAGCTTTCTGGTGTTGTATGAAGATGAGCACCAAACTCAATTTGAGGATATTTCGGAATTAAATCTGAAAACAAATAGGTTATTACTTCCGGCGTAGAAGTTCCGACTGTATCTGAAAGTGATAGAATCTTTACTCCCATTCCAGCCAATTTCTCAGTCCATTCGGCTACTATTTCAACATTCCATGGATCACCATACGGATTTCCGAATCCCATTGAAAGATACGTTACTACTTCTTTGTTTTTCTTATTGGCAACTTCTAGAATTTCTTCTAAAGTGACCAAAGATTCTGCGATAGTTTTGTGCGTGTTACGCATCTGAAAGTTCTCAGAAATGGAAAAAGGAAAACCTAAATATTGGATTTGCTCATATTCTGAAGCCGTGACTGCTCCTTGTGTATTGGCAATAATAGATAACAATTTGCTTGTTGTTTGCGATAAATCAAGCTGTTCTAAAACAGCGGCAGTATCCTGCATTTGCGGAATAGCTTTTGGAGAAACAAAACTTCCAAAATCGATGGTATCAAAGCCAACTCGCAACAAAGCTTGTATGTAAGTAACTTTATTTTTTGTTGGAATAAAATCCTTAATGCCTTGCATGGCATCTCGAGGGCATTCGATGATTTTGATTTCTTTGTTCAAAGCGTATTCTTTTCTAAAGGCTAAGTTAGTTTCTTTTTTAATGAAATAAAAGAGAATTTTATGT
>NZ_DHEI01000005.1:0-3393 GCF_002399805.1 Flavobacterium sp. UBA4854 | reverse complement strand
AAAATATTACCAAAAAACGTAATAATTATTTTTATTACGTATATTTGTAATAGAAAGTTTATAATTTTTTAATTATATTTGAGTTATGACTAGTGTAATTACAGGTGATATAATTGGTTCAAGACAACAGAAATCAGAACATTGGGTTGAAGATTTAAAGAAAATCTTGGCTCCGTTTGGCAAAACACCAAACCAATGGGAAGTCTATCGAGGAGACGAATTTCAAATTGAAGTTAGTAATCCCGAAGATGCACTGTTGGTCGCTATTTTGGTAAAAGCACATTTAAGAACTATAAAGTCTGATGCCCGTATGAGCATCGGATTTGGAGATAAAACGCACAATGCAGAAAGGATCTCTGAAAGCAACGGTTCTGCTTTTATTAATTCGGGAGAACTTTTTGAAACTTTAAAGAAGCAAAAAGTAACTTTAGCCATGCGAACAGGAGATTTAGATTTTGATGAAAAACTGAATATAATGCTGCAATTGGCTTTAACTTTTATGGACAACTGGCTCGTGCAATCGGCAGAATTTGTTGCCGTTGCTATTGAAAATCCAAAATTGTCTCAAGACGAATTGGGCCAAAAACTAGGTATAAATCAGGCTGCCGTTAGCCGAAGACAAAAGCGCGCTCAGTTTGATCTGGTTCTTAATTTAGATCGATATTTTAGAAAACAAATAAAACAATTTACAGCCTCATGATCTTATTTATAAAATTGTTTCTCGCCCATTTATTAGGAGATTTTATTTGGCAACCTAATTCTTGGGTTACCGATAAAGAAGCTAAAAAACATAAAAGCATTTACTTATATATCCATGTTTTACTTCATGGAGTTTTAGCCGCAATTCTAGCAGGAGAAATCAGTTTTATACCATATGCTGTTTTAATTGCTGTTACTCACGGCATCATCGATTTGATCAAATTAAATTTTCAAAAAAAGAAAACCAAACGCACTTGGTTTGTTGTCGACCAAGCTGCGCATATTCTCATTTTAATTGGCGTGGTTCTTATATATGAAAACAAAACGATAATCAATTTCTGGCAAGATAATGCGTTCTGGATTTTACTTACGGGAATTTTACTGATAACTAAACCAACTTCTATTTTTATCAAAACCATAATTTCGATATGGGCTCCTGAAAGCAAAAACAGCCATCAGGATAATTCTCTGATAGCTGCTGGAAATTATATTGGTATTTTAGAACGCTTATTTGTTTTTGGTTTTATCATAACCGGACATTTTGAAGCAATTGGTTTTCTACTTGCCGCCAAATCTATTTTTAGGTTTGGAGATTTAAAAGAAGCCAAAGACCGAAAATTGACAGAATATGTAATGATCGGAACTTTAATTAGTTTTGGTATTGCAATACTTGCAGGCCTTTTAGTTCAGGCACTTCTTTTACAACTGCCCTAAAACCTTTTTGTTAATTGCTTTTATCAAAGCTGGGCCTTCGTAAATAAAACCTGTATACAATTGCACTAAGCTTGCCCCTGCATTTAGTTTTTCAATCGCATCATCTGCAGAATGAATTCCACCTACCCCAATAATTGGGAATGCTTTATTGCTTTTTTCTGAAAGAAAACGAATTACTTCTGTAGAACGTTTTGTTAATGGTTTTCCAGACAATCCTCCTGTTTCTGTTTGATTTTCAGATTGCAAGCCATCTCTAGAAATAGTTGTATTTGTTGCAATAACTCCTGCAATTTGAGTTGTTTTTACAATATCAATAATATCCAATAACTGCTCGTCTGTTAAGTCTGGTGCAATTTTTAAAAGAATTGGTTTTACTCTTTGAGTGCTTGTTTTTTGCTTTTCGACATTTCTATTCTGCAAAGTCTGTAGTAAAGCCGTTAATGGTTCTTTATCTTGCAGAGCTCTCAAGTTTGGTGTATTTGGAGAACTTACATTCACAACAAAATAGTCTACATGATTGTAAAGCGCATCAAAACAAATGATATAATCTTTTACAGCATCTTCATTATCTGTCACTTTATTTTTTCCGATATTTCCTCCAATCAAAACACCCGAATTTTTTTTCAAACGCTCTACAGCTTCTAGAACACCTCCATTATTAAACCCCATTCGGTTAATAATTGCTTGGTCTTCTTTTAATCTAAATAAACGTTTTTTCGGGTTTCCTTCTTGTCCAACTGGCGTTACAGTTCCGATTTCGATAAAACCAAAACCAAAATCGCCAAGTTCTTTGTATAGTTTTGCATCTTTATCAAAACCAGCGGCAAGTCCAACTGGATTTTTAAATTTAATTCCGAAAACTTCTCTTTCTAATCGAGCATCTTTTACTTCATAAATTGATCTTATAATTGCCGAAACTCCAGGGATTTTTGAAATGAATTTTACAAATGAAAAGGTAAAATAGTGCACTTTTTCAGGATCAAAACAAAAAAGTATCGGACGAATTATCAATTTATACATAAGAGTTGTGTTGTTGTTATTTTGGCTGCAAATTTAAATATTATAGTTTAAAAAGGCACTTTTTTTGCCAAAACAAATAATTTCAATTTTGTTTAATTATTTCGTTCATAATCAAAACAATTGTAAAAATTTATGACAGCAGTCGAATCTAAAAAAAACAGCCCTTCTATAAACTAAAAATCCTGTTTTTCATGTTGCAAGTTATAATATGAAACCAGTTCAACATTACAAACAGTGAACTCCGGCTTATTTATTATTTAATTTTGAGACTTAACAAAATCTTTTATACAAATAAATTGAACTTATGTATAAAGAAAAAAACTCAAGCCGAGGATCTATAAATCTTTTTTTAATTCTATTATTAATTAGCTTTAAAGTGTACTCACAACAAGAAAAAGATACTACCAAACTAATGAATGTTCGTTATGGCAGTAAAGGGATTGAACTGGAAACCCGAGACAAAAAATTCCTCTTTCAATTAGCAAGCCGTCTTCAGTTTCGTTTTTCAACACCAAATGATACAGACCCCTTAACTTATGATGACTATAGTCAAGATGCTAAAACCACTTTCAAAATAAACCGTGCGAGATTAAAAATTGGAGGCCATGCCTTTGAGCCTTGGTTAAAATACTACTGGGAATACGAGCTAAGTCAGTCTAATTTACTTGATTTTAGAATTATGATTGAAAAATGGGATTGGCTGAGTTTTAAAGTAGGACAATGGAAAACTGAATTTACACGCGAAAGATTCATCAGCAGTGGTGAACAGCAAATGGTAGATCGATCCTTAATAAATCGCCCTTTTACTGTAGATAGACAATTGGGAGCTGAAGTATATGGTCATTTAAAAGGAAAAGGTATTGCTGATTTTAATTATTGGTTTGCAGCATTAACCGGAACAGGACGCGGAAGCACTTCCAACGATGACAATCATCTTATGTATTTTGGAAGAGCACAATG
>NZ_DHEI01000035.1:64611-66953 GCF_002399805.1 Flavobacterium sp. UBA4854 | reverse complement strand
TTGGTTAATTTTTATTCAATTTACAAAGCAACACCAACGTTTAAAAAGTATAATTGTCCGCTTTTGAAATCGTTTATTAATTAGTTTTTTGGTGAGATGTGAGAAGATGAAAAAGAGGCAAGAGAAAAGTTAGAGACATAAAAAAAGCGATACTCAAAGTATCGCTTTTTATTTTAAGCCACAGATTATAAGGATTAAATGGATTTTATTTAAAAATTAGAATAAAATCTGTGGAAATCATTTTAATCTGTGGCTAAATAATTTTTTAGATAGCAGTAACGATTGCTAAGAAATCGTCAGCTTTTAAAGCAGCACCTCCAATTAAACCACCGTCTACGTCTGGTTTAGAGAAGATTTCTTTAGCGTTTTCTGGTTTTACAGAACCACCGTATAAAATAGAAACTTCGTCAGCGATATCAGCTCCAAAAGCTTTGCGGATTGTTTCTCTAATAAATTCGTGCATTTCTTGTGCTTGTTCTGGTGAAGCAGTTTCTCCAGTTCCGATAGCCCAAACTGGTTCGTAAGCTAAAACAATTTTAGACCAAGATTCTTTTGCGATTTGGAAAACACCATCGCGTAATTGATTCTCAACAATGTTGAAGTGATTTCCAGACTGACGGTCTTTTAATTCTTCTCCAAAACAGAAGATTACTGTCATATCATGTTTTAAAGCTGTATTAACTTTGTCTGCGATTAAAGCGTCTGTTTCGTGAAAAATAGCTCTACGCTCAGAGTGACCTAAGATAACAGTATTAACACCAATGCTTGTTAGCATATCTGCAGAAATTTCTCCTGTAAAAGCACCACCTTCAGCTTGGTGAACGTTTTGAGCAGAAACTCCAATAGTTGTATTTTTTAATTTTGCAGCTGCAGCTTGTAAGTTAACAAAAGTTGGCGCTACAATTACTTGTGCATTTGTTTTTGCTGGAATTTTAGCAATTAATTCGTTTAATAACTCTTCAGTTTGCGCAGCATTTTTATGCATTTTCCAGTTTCCTGCAACAATCGATTTTCTCATTTTGGTAGTTTTATATTATTTTTTTGTTTTTTGTTTGAAATGTTGTGATTGAAAAATTATTTCAATGATTGTAAAGTAGAATTGATTTTTTCAAAGTCAGTTTCGATAGCACGGTATAAAACAATTTTACCTGTTTTGTCAATTACGATATATCTCGGAATCCAATCTAAATCAATAGCTTTTCCGAAAACACCTTTCATTCCGTCGTTCATCATGAAATGGTCGCCTTTTAATTCGTGTTTTTCAATTCCTGCCTTCCATTTATCAGCCGTTTTGTCAGCAGATAAGAATAAGTATGATACATCAGGATTACCAGCTTGTAATTCTTTTAGTTTTGGCATTGCTTTTACGCAATCACCACACCAAGAAGCCCAAACTTCGATAACCAAAGTTTTTCCTTTATATTTTTTTAAAACGTTTTTGAAAGTAACCTGACTTCCGTCAAGAGCTAGTAATTTCTCAGATAAAGCTTCTTTTGAAAAAGCTGTTTTTTGAGCTTGTGAGCAAGAAAAAGAAATAAATGCAATTACGACAAGGACTAATTGTTTCATATTTTATTAAAATTGTTTTTTTATTATGGTACTGAATTCACAAAGTTAAACAAACAAATGGAATGCCAATTGTACATTAACAAAATTTGAAGAGTCGTTTATTTTGTAACAAAACGCTGTTTTTTGGTTGAAAAAAACGTATTGAAATCGTAATAGTAGAGGCTGAAAATGATGTTTCTTTTTTATGAAGCTATTTTAGAAGAAAAAAAATGATAAAAATTTTATTTCAAAAAGAAGATTTTAATCAAAAAAACGTCAGGTTTCAACAAAAAAAGTCTTCAATAAAATTAAAATTATTGAAGACTTCTTTTTAGGTTTTTGAATCTTTAATTCAGCTCGTAATTTCCATTTGCCCATTTTTTGCTTGGAGCAATCCAATTGTCTGCGGCTTTGTATAAAAAGCCATGTTTTAGGCCAGTGTTCAATTCAATTTCCTTGAAATGATCTATTTTGCATTTAGAAGTTTCTTTTCTTTTAATAGCAGAAACTCCGTAAATATCTGATTTTTCATAAATAGTCAAAATATTTCCGCACCAATTAATATCCGTGATTTGTTGTATATCTGTGTCCATAAAACAACCTATAAAAACAAAATTCAGATCTGGATTGGAGAGAAAAGTCGAAACGAATTGTGCAATATAACCGCCTTTTGAAGTTCCGATTACAGTAATATGGTTTGACGGAATACCTTTTTTTATCAATGCTTTAATCTGTTTTACAATTTTTTGTGCATAATCGACTGCATTTGTGTTTTTCTTTCTTTTTTCACTAAA
>NZ_DHEI01000035.1:49993-64455 GCF_002399805.1 Flavobacterium sp. UBA4854 | reverse complement strand
TCTGGATGAGCTACATTTAGATCATTTTCTTCAACAAATTTGTTATGAAAAAAGAAGATATAGCGTTGATTTTCATTTTTTGTTTGACCGAAACCCGCAATGCAAAATAAAATGGAGAACGAGAAAGCAAGTGTTTGAAAGAGTTTTTTCATGAATAGATTATGTAGAATGTAAAAATGGATTTAAATCGATTTTAGTTTTTTGTATTCATGAGAATTTTATAAATTCCAGTTGTCTTTTCTTCTTCATATTCAGCATTTTTAATTTCAAATGCCTTTTTTACGATACTACTGCATTGGCTTCCTTTTACTCTTTCTGTAACAACAGATAATTCAAAGGCAGGTTTGTCTCCAATATTTACAGCGTATTTAAATGTTCCTTCTGCAAATCCTAATACTAACAAAGCACGATCTGAATTGTTACTTTTCAGATAAGAGGTTTGAATTATCTTATTTTGATTTAAATCTGTTACTGTAACAGGTGTTTGTGGAGAAAAAGTACCATTGTCAAACAAATTTGCTCCAGAATCTTTATCAACAAATTCGAAAGTATAAATCAAAGGTCCAGTTTCACAATTTATTTGAGGTGAATCGCATCCTGTAGTAAAAATTAAGACTAGTAGAACTGAAATCTTTAGAAGTTTTTTCATGATTAAAAATAGTTTTTGGTTTGACCAAATGTAGGATTATTTTTTAAAATTATTTATATCCTTACTATCTAATTGTTTTCTTCGTTTGATTTTCAAAATCTTCTATATTTTCGAATTTTTTAAGATCTAATTCTTTTTTTGTCTTTTTTAATTCTGTTATTATTTCTAGAATCAAATTATAACCTTCGCTTTCATAGCCAAAAAGGTGTTGATCAAAGTTTGTTCCAACCAGCAATCCATCGTTATGCATGCCAATACACCAATTCTCAAGAAAATCAGAAAGATTAATTGCAGCAGGATGATAATCGTCCCATTCGTTTTTTGCACATATTTTTGCCATAATTTCTTTTGACCAAAAGCAAATGATTCCTATTGGTTCTCCATCTTCGTCTTCAAATTCATTAGAGTAAGAAGTAGCGAATCCGTTTTTGCTTTTTAATGCGAATACAATTTCTGTTTCGCATACTTCTTTAATGAATTTTTTGTGCTTTAACTTTATGTCAATATGATTTTTAAACATTTTCCTGAAAGGATTTTATAAATGAAAAAAAACGCCAAAACCTTGAAAAGGAAATTGGCGTTTAATAAATTATTCTAGTTGGTAATTTAAATACCGTAAGCTACATCAGATAATTTCAAATCATCAACGTCGTTGTAGTGTACTTTTTGAACGATAGTTCCTTTATGTAAAACTACAATACTTGGATTTGCTCTTTCAACAGTTTTTAGAGCTGTTCCATCGCAGAAATAAAAATCAATATCTAAAGCATAATCTTTTTTAGCTTTCGCTATTTCATCAGCTCCAGAAGCAGTCATTCCGATTACTTTATAACCTTTTGCTTTTGCATCTGCAGTAACTTTTGCTAACTTTTTCATTCCGTCAGGATTCGATAAATTCAAATCATAAGTTACATAGATTAATAATTTTGGCTCTTTTAATAATTCTTCTTTATAATCAGAATCATCTTTAGTCATGGTGAAATCGTGAATAGGAGGAATGTATCCTTCGGTAATTACTTTGTCTTTACGATCAACAAATACCGCTCCTTCTGGAATATTCATTAAATCTTTCTCTGTAAATTCTTTATCGACACCATTTACCTTGTAGATAAAAATCATTTCTACAACCGATTTTGGAGCACCTTCAGGAATTTCCATTCCTTTCTCGATGTTTGTTCCCACTTTGTAAGGACGGAAATCTTTGATAGGATTATGATTTAAAACCCAAACAGCCATAAATACGCATAAAATAATGCTGATTAAAGTAATAATATTGGTAACCAATTTTGAAAATAAAGGTTTTACCAGTTTTTTATTAATGAATAAAATCAAGATAAAGAAAAGTAAAACAACATCTTTTGTGAATGACTGCCAAGGTGTTAAGTGTAAAGCATCTCCAAAGCATCCACAATCTTTTACTACATCAAAATAAGCAGAATAGAAAGTAAGGAATGTAAAGAAAACGATTAATAATAATAAAGCCCAAATTGTTAATTTTGATTTGTAGCCAACCAAAAGCATTACACCTAAAACTACTTCTAGAATAACTAAGAAAATTGCTAATCCTAAAGCCAACGGCTCTAAAAATGGCATATTAAAAACAGGTTCACTAAAGTATTCTGCCAGTTTATAAGAGAAACCAACAGGATCGTTCAGTTTTATTAATCCAGAAATAATAAATAAGACGCCGACAAATAATCGGGAGAATTGGGTAATGATGTTTTTCATGGCAAATATTTAGGGTTTAAATTCCAAATTTTTAAATCCTAAACTCCAATTTTAAAGGTGGAATTTGGGATTTTATTTTTTGAAATTTTATTTGTTTATAGGGTTTAGAATTAAAGCAAAGACAGAATAATTAATCATATCCTGGTAATTGGCATCGATACCTTCAGATACCAAAGTTTTTCCTTTATTATCTTCAATTTGTTTAACGCGAAGAATTTTTTGCAAAATCAAATCAGTTAAAGAACTTACGCGCATATCGCGCCAAGCTTCGCCGTAATCATGATTTTTAGCTTCCATTAAATCTTTAGTCAATTTTACTTTAGCATCGTATAATTCAGTTGCTTTTTCAACGTCAAGATCCGGCTGATCTGCAACGCCAAGTTCTAACTGAATCAAAGCCATGATCGAATAATTGATTATTCCGATAAATTCTCCTTTTTCGTCTTCGTCAACTTTGCGAACATCATTCTCTTGCAAACTTCTAATTCGTTGTGCTTTTATGAAAATCTGGTCAGTTAGCGATGGTAATCTTAAAATTCTCCACGCACTACCGTAATCTTTCATTTTATTGATGTACAATGTTCGGCAAACCGCGATAACATTATCAAACTCTTGGGAAGTATTCTTCATTTATATGCTGTATATTTGCTAAAATTTCTTCAAAAATAAGCATAATTTTTTAAGAGTTTCAAGTTTAAGGTTTTCTTTGTTCCAAGTTTTTTCTTAACAAAGTGTTAATGCTGCGAAGTTGAAACTAAAATATAATGTTTCAAGTTTCAGGTTTAAAGTTGACTTGGATTGTGTAAGTTCTAGGACTTGAAACCTGAAATAAAAAATAACAGAACAAATGACAATTAATTGTAAAGGCCGTTTGATTGATTTGGAAATTCCAAAAGTAATGGGAATTTTAAATGTTACTCCAAATTCTTTCTTTGATGGCGGAAAATATAAAAACGAAGACGAAATTATTTCGAGAGTTGATAAAATGCTTTCAGAAGGTGCAACTTTTATTGACATTGGAGCATATTCTAGTAAACCAAGTGCTGAGTTTGTAACCGAACAAGAAGAAATTGACCGAATTGTTCCAGCCATAGAATTGATTTTAAAACACTTTCCAGAAACTTTATTGTCAATCGATACTTTTAGAGCAGAGGTTGCCAGAGCGAGCATAGAAAGTGGTGCGGCAATTATAAACGATATTGCGGCTGGAGAACTAGACGAAAAAATGTTTGATGTAATTGCGTATTATAATGTTCCGTACATCATGATGCACATGCGAGGCAATCCGCAGACGATGCAGAGTTTGACGCAGTACGATGATATTATAAAAGAAATGCTTTTTTATTTTTCTGAAAAAGTGAAAAAAGCAAGAAGTTTAGGAATCAACGATTTGATTTTAGATCCAGGTTTCGGTTTTGCTAAAACAACCGATCAGAATTATGAAGTAATGCAGAAAATGGAACTTTTTAATCTTTTGGAATTACCCGTTTTAGCTGGAATTTCTAGAAAATCAATGATTTATAAAACACTTGACATTACGCCTCAAGAAGCTTTAAACGGAACTACTTTCTTGAATACGATTGCTTTGACAAAAGGAGCAAAAATTTTGAGAGTTCATGATGTGAAAGAAGCGATGGAATGTGTTACTTTGTTTGGTAAAATGAGTTTAAATACTATTTAAACGATAGATTTGTCATTCCGAGGAACGAGGAATCACACTAGTATTTCCTCAAAGTATGTCGCCAATATTTGTCGAGTTTCGAGTGTGATTCCTCGTTCCTCGGAATGACAAAACGTTGTATTAATTCTTTGTGTAAAAAAAAATAATATGAAATACTTTATCCTAATTATAGCTTTCCTACTTTTCTCATGCGGAAAAAAAGAAGACGTTTTACTGCCAAAATCAAATGTTTCAATTGTAAAAGACGTACAAGATCATTCGCCGATTTACCTCTTTTTTAAAGTTGAGGGAAAAGATACAATAGCCGATTTAAATCGAAAGAGTGCCATAATTTCAACCAATTGGATTTTCAATATTGACAAACGCTTGCCATTAAAAAAGGTAATCCCAGAAGTGATTAAAATGCAGGAAAAAAAGCGTAACGAGAAAATGCATCAAAATGAAGAATCTGAAAACTATTATTCTTATGCAGATTCTATAGGGAAGAATTTAGCTTTTCTTCCTTTCACGAAAGTGTTTTATAAAATGGAGAAACCTACTGCAGGAAGTTTTGTGGTTTATTTTAGCAAAGGAGAGAAACGAGTTTTTATGGGAAATCAGGAAATAAAAATCTCAGAAATACTAAAGCAATTTTACAGTATAAAGTTTGAAAGAGTACCAGATTTAGTGTTTTTATTCGACAAGAATATGAGTTACGAAGAGTATATCCAGTATAAAATTCTACTGCAAAAAGAGGTGACATATAGCCTTGATAAACTCCCAGTAGAGTACATTTTTTAAAACTTAAAAAACTTTGAACCTTTGTTTCTCTGAACCTTTGCCCCTTTAATGAATCTATTGATGATGATAAGGTTCATTGCGTAAAATCGTAAATCCGCGATATAATTGTTCTATGAAAAATAAACGAACCATTTGATGCGAAAAAGTCATTAGCGAAAGAGAAACTTTTCCTTGTGCTTTTTTATAAACGGTTTCAGAAAATCCGTAAGGACCACCAATTACGAAAACTAAAGTTTTAACTCCAGAATTCATTTTCTTCTGTAATTCTTCAGAAAAACCAACGCTTGAGAATGTTTTTCCGTTTTCATCCAACAAAATCAATTGATCTGTTGCTGAAAGTTTAGACAGGATTAATTCGCCTTCTTTTTCCTTTTGCTGGCTTTCAGATAAGTTTTTTACGTTTTTGATATCGGGAATTATTTCCAGATCAAATTTGATATAAAATGACAAGCGTTTTGTGTAATCGTCTATCAAAGTCTGAAGCGATTTATTATCTGTTTTGCCTATTGCTATAAGTTTGATATTCATTGGTTAAGTTTTTTTTGCCACGAATTGCACTAATTCGCACGAATTTATTTTTTTTGCCACAGATTAAAAGGATTAACACAGATTAGATTATTTTAAATTTAAAAAATCTTTTTAATCCTTTTAATCTGTGGCAAAATGAAAACTTTATTTTTTGTTTTCAAAAACCGTTTCGAAATGCTCTACAATAGGAAACGGTTCGTAATAATGATGTAAGATCTTTTTCCATTCCAGATACGCTTCAGAAGTTCTAAAACCTACTGTGTGATCTTCTAATGTATTCCAATCGACCAGTAAAAGATATTTGTTTTCGACTTCGAGACATTTCTCTAATCTATGTCCTAAATAACCATCGATTGATGAAATGTATTGGCTTGCTTTAGTAAAATCAGCTTCAAATTGATTGGCTAACTCTGGTTTTATATATAGAAATGCTGCTTCTAGAATCATAATTTAAATAAATTTTATCTGCTGGATCTGCCAAATCTGCGAGAGTATAATTTTTCCCGCAGATTTGGCAGATTAAGCTGATTTTATTTTTAGTATTTTGGTTAAAAAAAACTTTATTAAATCAACCTAAATCGGTTTAAAATCTGCGTGAAATTTTTACACAGATTTTAGATTACTTTTTAGAAAAATTCGCTTCAAAAGTTTTAAAACGAGTATCTAAATCTTTCAATAATTGTTTTTTGACTGAAGCATCTTGAATGAAACTGTAATTGATGCTATTGTAAACGTATTTTTTAATCGTTTCATAATTTACATCAGGATATCTTTTTGCCAGTAAAACATACTGTTCCGTCATACTGCTTCTTAGAATTCCGGCGTCGTCTGTACTGATCACAATTGGCACATTAAATTCTTTGTAAAGTGTAAACGGATGTCTGTTTTCTTTTACTTTCAAAATGAATTCGTTGCTCGCTAAATTGATCTCAATCGGAATGTTGTTTTTCGACATATATTTTAATAAATCATATGAATTTGTCTCATACGCAATATCAACTCCGTGACCAATTCTGTTTGCTCCTGCAACATAGATCGCGTCATTAATATGCCAAGTCAATTCTTCTGGCTGAACTAAACCTAAAGTCAATTCGCCTGCATGAAGCGTATATTTTACGTCTGAAAATTTAGAGTGGCAATATTTAAACATTACCATATGAAGCCAGTAATCTTTCATAGAATTTTCGCCATGCTCTGGAGAAACAATGTTTACGCCAGCAACCAATTTACTTTCGTTTGCAGAGATAAAAGCTATTGTCAGGTTTTTAAATAAATCAACGGGATCCATAAAACGAAGCACAAAGTTTTGATAACGCATCGTAAATTTATCGTCATCTATTTTTAAGTCTTTATGCAGTTTTGCAATGAAATTATTATTGAAATCTAAAGCATATTTTTTAGCATCTTTTTTCTGAAATGATTTATACAATTCATCTAAAAGTTTCATAACAGCTTTTTCATCTTTCTGTTCTGCTGCTTGGCGTAATTTTGAATTGAAATCAGTTAAATCTGAAACATTCATATCGCACGGAATTGTTGATAATTGTGTTTCAATATAAAGTACATTTTCTGCAATCGCACGCTTTTTTAATTCGAGCATTCCTTCTGCAAAATGACCTGCAATAGTTGGTTCAAATTTCATAAAGGAATCAAAGAATTGATCATCAGAAGGAACGGAGCCATTGTAATCTTTAATAGACCAAGTTTGCATAACTTGTTGCTGATAGTAATCTAATTTTCCTTTGTTTTTAAGAGATGAAAAGTTTTCCCAATTTCCTTTCTCAGGTTTGGTTTTAGAAACTGCCATGGTTTCTAGATTCAAATAAAAGTCTTCGGCAATCGCTCTTTCTAAAAGCGGTTCTGCATAAATTGATCCTGAAAAATGGTGGTGCAAATCGCCTCCTTTAGGCATTTGTTGAAAAAAAGCTGTTAAGAGAGCTTCATTATTTCTGATTTTTTCTAAATAACTCTCAGCCGATTGAGAAAAGCCGATTTGTGCTATAAAAATACAGAAAAGCGTAATTATTCTTGTCATACTCTAAGATTAAATTACGCGCAAATATACGAGTTTTCGGAGAAATTTGAAAATCGAATTTCGTTATCTTGAATTTTTACCGCAAAGAGCGCAAGGTTTTGTTATTTACTTGACTTAGTATAAACGCAAAGTTCGCAAAGCTTTGTCTAAAAACTTTGCGAACTTTGCGTTATTCTTTGCGCGCTTTGCGGTTAAAAAAACTTAGAACCTTTTAAGAAAAAAGTACATCATGTATTTCAGGAACCTTATCAAAAACACTTTTTGCGAAAGGACAAAGAGGAATAATTTTTACATTATTTGCTCTGGCATAATCTACGGCTGCCATAACTAATTTTTTGCCAACACCTTTTCCATTAAAATCTGGACTTACTTCTGTATGGTCAATAATAAATTTAGAGTCTCCTGCCCAAGTATAAGTCATTTTTCCAGCTTCTTTTCCGTCTTCTACAGCTTCAAAATAGCCTCTTCTTGTATCGTTTATTTGTTGAATTTCCATGATGATTAAAATAATGTGGTTTTGATTTCGATTGAATGTGTTAATGTTTTATGAATCGGACAGCTATTTGCAATCGTTTCTAGGCGCTGTCTTTGTTTTTCGTCAACTTCGCCAATGATTTCTATTTTTCTGGTAAAAAGAGATACGTTTTGTTCTGAATCTCTTTCAAAATCGACTTTTATATTGATTTCTTCAACATTCCATTGCTTTCTATTGATGTACATTCTTAATGTAATCAGCGTGCAAGAGGCTAATGACGAAGCTAAAAGTTCTGACGGGCTGAATCCTAAATTTTTGCCACCCATTTCCTGTGGTTCATCTGCAATTACTACATTTCCGCTGGCAGATGTTATTTCGGTGCGATACAAACGCGTATCTATTTTTGCTGCTATTGTATTCATAATTATTTAATTCTTGGTTCAGGCAATGGTACAAATTCGGTTTCTCCAGGAACTTTTGGAAAAGTCTGGTTTGTCCAGTCAATTTTTGCTTTTTCGATGAGGTTTTTATCAGAAGAAACAAAGTTC
The DNA here is from genome assembly GCF_002399805.1 of Flavobacterium sp. UBA4854. NCBI lineage: Bacteria > Pseudomonadati > Bacteroidota > Flavobacteriia > Flavobacteriales > Flavobacteriaceae > Flavobacterium > Flavobacterium sp. UBA4854. The sequence continues at coordinate 56,031 of NZ_DHEI01000035.1, read as the reverse complement.
CAGAAGATGAAATGTTCTTCAGGAAATGGCTCTCCTCCAAAAATATAAACTGTAGAGTTTGCAGCAATTTCGAACTCACAAAGAGAGGCTTCAGTTGTAATTAAAATTTGTCTTGGATCGTATGTATGTTCGCCATTTTTGATGCTTCCTTCCAAAATATATAAACCGCTTTCGCCAAACAAATCTTTTCCGATATTGATTTTTTGAGCTTCTTTGCTTTTAATTTCAATAAAGTATAATGGACTATAAACAGGAACTGGAGATTTTTTTCCAAAAGCTTCACCAGCAATCAATTTGAACGAAACTCCATTTTCTTCCCAAGCGGGAATATCATCTGCTTCAACGTGTGTAAAATTAGGCTCCATTTGTTCTAATTCTTTAGGAAGAGCAACCCAAATCTGCAAACCGTGAAGCATTTTATCTGAATGTCTCAAATATTCTGGAGTTCTTTCTGAGTGAACAATTCCTTTTCCGGCTGTCATCCAGTTTACAGCGCCTGGCTTTATTTCTAATTCGGTTCCTAAACTATCGCGGTGCATAATGCTTCCTTCAAATAAAAAAGTTAGTGTTGAAAGTCCGATATGCGGGTGCGGAGGAACATCCATATTTTCATGGTCACTTAAATGCGCAGGCCCCATATGATCGATAAATACAAATGGTCCAACGGCTCTTTTTTCACGGAAAGGCAATAATCTTCCTACCATAAAATTGCCAATATTGGCTGCACGTTCTTCGATGATTAAACTGATGTTTGACATGTGGTATTATTTTATTTGAAAACAAAATTACAGCAGCGATGTTTGTCTGTAACTTAATTTAGATTAAGAAAAGTTGTTTTAGTATTATCTATAAAAGTAAGGAAAATGTGGAATAATTCAAATGCTTCTTTTTTTGCATAGTTGTGTTTGTCATTCCGAGGTACGAGGAATCACACTAGAAACTCGACAAAGTAAGACGCCAATCTTTGTCGAATCCCAAGTGTGATTCCTCGTACCTCGGAATGACAAAAAAAAGAGAATGCTTTATATTTACTCAATCAGCTCAAACTCTAAAACTTCACTTTCAGTTCCATTAATAATAATCGACAATTGATGTTTTCCTGTGTGAAAAACTCTGGTCGTAATCAATTTAAAAGACTGATTTCTTTCAATCTTAGTTAATTGATTTGGATGATAAATTTTCTCACTGATTTTAAAGACTTTTTTTGCCAAATGCCCTTTTGCTTTTTTATAATGAACGGCATATTCTAAACGAACTGTTTTGGGTTCTTCGTTTTTATTATTTAAATGAAAATGAAACTGCAGATAATCTCCAATTTTTACAGTTGGCGTTTTGATTTCGAAAGATGAAAGCTCGATATTGGTGCTTTCTAAACCATAATGACTTAAAATTTCAGGATGTCCTTGTTTTAATAAAGTTCGGCAACCGTGTTTTATAATTCCGTCTGTTTCTTTGCTGTGGCCTTTCCATCTTGAAGCGATTTCGAGTACAATCTCTGGATTATCTTTTACAATATCATTCAAATTATTGGCAACACTTCTTCGAACATATTCTGAAGGATCATTTTTTAAATTTTCTAAAATCGGAAGAATAGAAGTTGGGTCTTTTTTTAGAAACGGAATCGCCATTGCCCAAGGCAGTCTGGGTCTTGAACCTTCGCTAGCTAATCTTCGTACATGATGATTTTTGTGCAAAGACCATTTAATCATTTCGTTGATCATTTTTTCTTTATATTTTAAGATAAAAGGACGAACGGCAAACTCGCAGCTTATAAATTGTGTTATAGAAACAAAGGCCTTTACGGAAGTTTCAAAATCGTCTAAACCGTACATTTCGATATAATCGGCAAAGAAAATAAAAGCCAGATTGCCATCAGTAAAATTATTTTTCTTTAAGTTTTCAATGATTTCATCAATTAAAGCAGTGGCTTCTACAAAATTCTGAGGCATAAATTGGTGAAGCACAACTGTAGTATGTTTCATGCGGTCTTTCCATTCTTTCTGTACAAAATCGCCTTCGTAAATCGCTTCAATGAATTTTTGTTTGTTGAATGAAGGATGTACTTCGGCGACAGCCTGACCAAATTTTTCGTAAAAAGAAACCGAGTAAATATCTTTAATTAATCCCATGATTTTTGCTTGAATAAACTTCAAAGATATTTAATTGAGCTCTTATTAAGAGATTAAGTTTTGTTAAGAATTGTAACTTTATTTTTCTGAATATCTTAATAGTTAAAAAAGAGATATTTAATGTTTTATGTAATTTTTCATGGTGCAGTAACTTTCAAATCCATAAAATATATCCTAATTTAGCATATTATTAAAAATAGAAAAATGATAAGCGAAGCACAATTTCAAGCAGAATTACAACTTTTGATTAGTAACGCCATAAGAGAAGATGTTGGACCAGGAGATTATAGTTCGCTGGCTTGTATACCAGATACAGCTCACGGTCAAGCTAAATTGTTGGTAAAAGATCAAGGAATAATTGCTGGTGTAGAATTGGCAAAAATGATATTTGCACATGTGGATCCAAAACTGAAAGTGAAAACTTTTATCGAAGATGGAACGCATGTAGAATACGGAGAAGTTGTTTTTGAAGTTTCTGGAAGCTCACAATCTATTTTAAAAGCTGAAAGAGTTGTTTTGAATACCATGCAGAGAATGTCTGCAATTGCTACAAAAACAAGTCATTTAATGGATCTTTTGGAAGGAACAAATACAAAGATTTTAGATACACGTAAAACGACTCCAAATTTTAGAGCGGCAGAAAAATGGGCTGTAAAAATTGGGGGTGGCGAGAATCACCGTTATGCTTTATATGATATGATTATGTTAAAAGACAATCATATTGATTTTGCAGGCGGAATTACTCGTGCGATTTCTAAAACAAAAGAATATTTAGAGGAAAATAATTTGGATTTAAAAATTATTGTTGAAGCTCGCAATCTGGATGAAATTAGAGAGATTTTATTGAGCGATGGAGTTCATAGAATTCTGATTGATAACTTTAATTATGAAGATACTAAAACGGCTGTTGAATTAATTGGTACAAAATGCCAGACTGAATCTTCAGGAAATATCAGTGAAAAAACAGTTCGTGAATATGCTTTATGCGGTGTAGATTATATTTCGTCTGGTGCTTTAACGCATTCTGTTTATAATATGGATTTGAGTTTGAAAGCTTTTTAACGAAGTTATAAATTTTGAGTTATAAGTTATGAGTTTTGTAAATCTATCCCGATAGCTGGACTAAACTCAGAAATCTAAAATCTAAAAATATGTCGCAGGAGATAGAAGATCGGATTGAGAAATTGCCTGTTATACGCAATTTAGCCCGACTTTTTAAAAGAATAAAACTGCCTTGGCTAGAAGGTTTTTCGCTGTATGATTTGCTAGAAATGTATACCTTAGGAATTATTGAAGGTGCATTTTCGTATCATGCCAGTGCGGTTTCTTTTAGCTTTTTTATGGCTTTATTTCCTTTTGCACTGTTTATCTTAAACTTAATTCCATTTATTCCGATAGATAATTTTCAGGAAGATTTCTTGCAGTTCGTTCAGCAAAGCGTTCCGCCAAATACTTTTGATGCAATTAGTAAAATCATTAGTGATATTTTAAACAATAGTCATTCGGGTTTATTATCGTCGGGTTTCCTACTTTCTATTTTCTTAATGGCAAATGGTATAAATGGCATTTTGAGCGGTTTTGAATCTTCTAAACACGTTTTTGATAAACGCGGATTTTTTAAACAGTATCTTGTTGCGTTGGCAATTTCTCTTGTTATGACAGTTATTTTGTTTGTAACAGTGGCAACAATTGTCGTTTTTGAGGTTTTTATTCAGAAAACAATCATTCAGGATGTGTTGAGTGATCGAATTCCATTGATCATCTTAGGAAGATACTTGTTTGTTATTTTAATGATTTTGATAACATCTTCAATATTATTGCGTTATGGTACAAAACAGTATAATAAAGTGTCTTTTATAAGCATTGGTTCTGTTTTTACAACGATCCTAATTGTTATATCTTCGTTCTTTTTTGGGATTTGGGTTATAAAATTTTCAAAATATAACGAACTTTATGGTTCTATTGGGACATTATTAATTCTAATGTTTTATATTTGGATAAACTGTATGATACTGCTTTTAGGGTTCGAACTAAATGCTTCTATCAGAAAATTAAAACAAAAAAAAACTTACTAGTATGAAAAATTGGATGTTAACAATCGGTGTTTTTTTCTTTGCGCTAACCATGCAAAGCCAAAGTGTAATTGGGAAATGGAAAACAATTGATGATGAGACAGGTGAAGCAAAATCGATCGTAGAGATTTACGAAAAATCAGGAAAATTATATGGTAAAGTAGTAGATATACTTCGCGATAGCCATAAAAAAGATGTCTGCGTAAAATGTGAAGGAGCTGAAAAAAACAAGCCAATTTTAGGAATGGTAATTATAAATGGTTTAAAAAAAGATGGTGATGAATATAATGGAGGCACTATCTTAGATCCTACAAGCGGTAAAAAATACAAATGTTATATTTCATTAGAATCTGCTGATAAACTAAAACTTCGAGGGTATGTTGGTATATCTTTAATGGGGAGAACGCAATACTGGACAAGGGTAAAAAATTAATTAAAATCTAATGCGAAAATTAGCTTCGATAATTTTATTCTTAGTTATAGTTTCAAACAGCTTTGGACAATCTAAGAATTCGCCATTACAAATAAGTCATCTTACGGGTGACTTTTATGTTTATAAGACTTTTAGCGATTACAAAGGGACAAAGATTTCTGCCAATGCCATGTATGTTATTACAGATAAAGGAGTTGTTCTTTTTGATGCCCCGTGGGATAAAACACAGTTTCAGCCTTTATTGGATAGTATAAAGTCAAGACATAATAAAGAAGTTGTTATGCTTTTTGGAACGCACTCACATGAAGATCGTGCGGGTGGATTTGATTTTTATAAAAAAAAGGGAATTAAAACGTACTCTATTAAGCTGACAGATGATATTTTGAAAAAAAACAACGAACCCAGATCTGAATTTATAACTCCGAATGACACAATTTTTACAGTTGGACAATACAAATTTGAAGTATATTATCCTGGTAAAGGCCATGCGCCAGATAATATTGTAGTTTGGTTCGGAAAAGAAAAAATTCTTTATGGCGGGTGTTTTATAAAAAGTGTTGAAGCTGAAAATCTTGGATATTTAGGCGATGCAGATGTTAAAGAATGGCAAAAATCCATTAAAAAAGTTCAGTCAAAATTTAAGAATCCTCATTATGTTATTCCGGGACATGATGGCGGAACAAGCAATAAATCTATCAATCATACTTTAAAGCTGGTTCAGGATTATAATCTTTCAAATAATACTCCTCCTAAATCAGGTCAGAAATAATTTGCTGACATATAAAAAAAATCCATGCATTTCATCGAGGTCATTTTACCGCTTTCTTTAGCTAAGACATTTACATACCGAGTTTCTGAAGCCGAGTTTCATTTCATTAAAAAAGGAATGCGAGTTGCTGTGCCATTTGGCAAAAGTAAAATTTATACAGCACTGGTTTTGGATGTTCATGAAAATGCTCCAACATTGTATGAAGCTAAAGAAATTCATCAGATTTTGGATGAAAAACCAATTGCAACCGAAATTCAGATTAAACACTGGCTTTGGGTAGCTAATTATTATATGTGTGGTATTGGAGACGTATATCGAGGCGCATTTCCAAGCGGATTATTACTGGAGAGTGAAACTATTATTTCGCATAAACCTGATGTGGTAGTAAACGACAGCGAACTTTCTGATGATGAATTTTTGATTTATGAGGCTTTGCAACATCAGAGTTCATTAAAGGTTCAGGAAATTGCTTCGATTTTAAATAAAAAAAATATACTTCCGGTGCTTCAAAAGCTGATTGCTAGGGATATTATTTTTTTGGATGAAGAAATAAAAGAAACATATAAACCAAAGTTGGTGCGATATGTAAAATTGCATTCAAAATACGAATCAGATAATGGTTTGGCTGAATTGCT
>NZ_DHEI01000035.1:30637-49781 GCF_002399805.1 Flavobacterium sp. UBA4854 | reverse complement strand
GAAGTTTCAAATGTAACAGCTGCAGTTGTAAAGGCTTTAATTGAAAAAGAAATATTCGAAGAATATTATTTACAGCATGATCGTGTTACATTTAGTGGAGAAATATCGGATAAAGAATTGCAGTTGAGCAAAGCTCAAGAGAATGCTTTTTTGGCTATAAAAGATAGTTTTTTAGAGAAAGAAGTCTGTTTGCTTCATGGTGTGACCTCAAGTGGAAAAACAGAGATTTATATTAAGCTGATAGAAGAGTATTTGCATACTGATAAACAGGTTTTATATCTACTTCCAGAAATTGCCCTTACTACTCAGTTAGTTTCTAGATTGCGTCTTCATTTTGGAGATAAAGTAGCTGTTTTTCATTCTAAATACAGCAATAATGAAAGAGTAGAGGTTTGGAGGCAAACGCTCGAGAATTCGCCAAAAGCGCAAATTGTGATAGGTGCAAGATCTGCTTTGTTTTTACCTTTTAATGAATTAGGATTACTGATTGTTGACGAAGAGCACGAGCAGACTTTTAAACAAACTGATCCTGCGCCAAGATACCATGCTAGAGACGCTGCAATTGTTTTAGCTAATTTCCATAAAGCTAAAGTGTTGTTAGGTTCTGCGACTCCAAGCATCGAAACCTATTTTAATACACAAAACGATAAATACGGATTGGTAACGCTTTCTGAACGTTATAAAAATGTGCGTTTGCCTGAAGTGCTTTTAGTCGATTTAAAAGACAAGCATTTCAGAAAAAAAATGACAGGGCATTTTAGCGATCTTTTAATTGAAGAAATTGCAGAATCTTTGTCATTGGGTGAACAGGTTATTTTATTTCAAAATAGAAGAGGATATTCGCCAATAATAGAGTGTATGACTTGTGGTCATGTTCCGCATTGCCAGCAGTGCGATGTAAGTTTGACTTATCATAAGCATAAAAATCAGTTGCGATGTCATTATTGCGGCTACTCAATTGCAAAGCCTACAAATTGTCATAGTTGCTCTAGTATAGATTTAACGACAAAAGGATTTGGAACCGAGCAAATAGAGCAGGAGTTGGCTTCTCTTTTTCCAAAAGCAAAAACTTCTAGAATGGATCAAGATACTACTAGAGGTAAATTTGGTTTTGAAAAAATAATTGATACGTTTAAAAATCGGGAAATCGATATTTTGGTAGGCACACAAATGTTAGCCAAAGGACTTGATTTTGATAATGTAGGTTTGGTGGGAATTATGAATGCCGATAACATGCTTCACCATCCAGATTTTAGAGCTTTTGAGCGCAGTTTTCAAATGATGACACAAGTTGCGGGAAGAGCAGGAAGATCGGAAAAACAAGGAAAGGTTGTAATTCAAACGTATAATCCAAATCATAATACAATTCAACAAGTTACAAATCATAATTATATGGGTATGTATAAAGAACAATTGTATGATAGACAAATTTATAGATATCCGCCTTATTTTAGGATTATTAAGCTTACGCTAAAGCACAAAGATTTTGATAAATTGAAAGAAGGAGCTATGTGGCTGTATCAGGTTTTAAGTCAAAACTTAGGGATGCCTGTTTTAGGTCCAGAAGAGCCTGCAATAAGTAGAATTCGAAACGAATACATTAGAACTATTTTAGTTAAAATTCCGCAGGAACATCATTTAGGAAACACAAAAAAAACTATTCAGAAAATGCTGAATAGTTTTGAAGCTGTGGCTCAATACAGAGCTATAAAAGTTGTGATTAATGTAGATTTTTATTAAAACAGTAATTTAAGAAGAGGTTGAAAGTGCTTTTACAAGATCTTCTTTTTTATTACGGCTTAAAGGTATTTTTGTGATCCCAATTTCGGCAAATTTGCTGTTAAAGCGTTCTACCTTATCTATATTGATGATGTACGATTTATGAACACGGATAAATTTGTCTTTCGATAAATCATTTTCGAAAGATTTCATAGTAGATAGAACCAGATTACTGTCGTCTTCGGTTACTACTCTTACGTAATCTCCAAAAGCTTCGATCCATTTTATTTTTGAAGTGAAGATTTTTAGTTTTTTTAGATTACTTTTGATGAAAATATGTTCGCCTTCTTCTTCTTTGATATCCTTTTTTAGCAAATGCATATCGATTGCCCTTTTTACAGAGGCGTTAAAACGGTCAACTGCAATTGGTTTTTGAAGATAGTCGGTAGCGTCGTAGTCAAAAGCTTTAAGGGCATATTCGGCTTTAGAAGTAATAAATATAATTTGCGGTTTTGATTTTAATCCGTCAAGAAAATCAAATCCGTTAATAACTGGCATTTCTATATCAAGAAAAATTAAGTCGATATTATTTAATGAGATACAACTTTTTGCTTCAATTGCATTAGAAAAATCCCCGATTAAATGCAAGCCTGGGTGATTATTTACCAATTTGGCAATAATTGTCCTTTGTATAGAACTATCATCTACAACAACACAGTTTAGTTTCATAACATTTAAATTTAGAATAAATTCAGGATAGCAGTAGTAAATGTATTATTTTTTTGTAAAAAAAACTAAGGTTGAGGCATCTTTTTTGCATTATGACGAATAAAAGAAAAAAAATGTTGGATATATGAATTTAATGCTTACTTTTGCACCCAATTTTAACAAATAAATTTTTTATTTATGAATCATTATGAAACTGTTTTCATTTTAAATCCCGTTTTATCTGAGGTTCAGGTGAAGGAAACAGTAACGAAATTTGAAGAATTTCTTACTAGTAGAGGAGCTGAAATGGTATCGAAAGAGGATTGGGGTCTTAAAAAAATGGCTTACGAAATCCAAAACAAAAAAAGTGGTTTTTACCATTTATTCGAATTCAAAGTAGCTGGAGAAGTTCTTTTAGCTTTTGAAACTGAATTCAGACGTGATGAAAGAGTTATGCGTTTCTTAACTGTAAGTTTAGATAAACATGCTATTTCATGGGCTGAGAGAAGAAGAGCAAAATTAAAATCTACTAAAGCGTAATTATTATGTCTACAATCGAACAATCTGCAAAAGGAAAAAAAGACGGAGATATCAGATATTTAACGCCTTTAAACATTGAAACTAACAAAACTAAAAAGTATTGCCGTTTCAAAAAATCAGGAATCAAATATATCGATTATAAAGATGCTGATTTCTTATTGAAATTCGTTAATGAGCAAGGAAAAATTCTTCCTCGTCGTTTAACTGGAACTTCATTAAAATACCAAAGAAAAGTTTCTGTAGCTGTAAAAAGAGCTCGTCACTTAGCTTTAATGCCATACGTGGCCGATTTATTAAAATAGTATAAAAACTCTAGTCGCTGGTTTCTGTTATGCAGAACCTAACTTCTAAAATTTAAGGACAACAACATGGAAATTATTTTAAAACAAGACGTACAGAACTTAGGATTTAAAGATGATGTAGTATCTGTAAAACCTGGTTACGGACGTAACTTTTTAATTCCTCAAGGATTCGCTACTTTAGCTACTCCTTCTGCTAAAAAAGTTTTAGCTGAAAACCTAAAACAAAGAGCACACAAAGAAGCTAAAATTGTTGCTGATGCTAAAGCATTAGCTGAAACATTAAAAGCTCTTGAAATTAAATTATCTGCAAAAGCTGGTGGAGAGAAACTTTTTGGTTCTATCACTAACATCGATATCGCTGAAGCTTTAGAGAAATCTGGTAACGCTATCGATAGAAAATTCATCACTAGCGGTGTTGTAAAACGTTTAGGTAAATACAATGCTACAGTTCGTTTACACAGAGATGTAATCGTTGAATTAGCTTACGAAATTGTTGCTGAAAAGTAATAGTTTTTAAATCTATACAAAAATCCCGATGAAAATCGGGATTTTTTTGTTTAATAAATATAGAAGCAATATTATTGAGCTCAAAAGTTTGTTTAAAGCTCATAATAGTAATGTATAAAGCAGCAATTAAAAATGAAGTACGCAAGATTAACAAAAGAGCAGTTTGACGAATTACATGCAGAATTTGCAAGTTTTTTGGCAACACAAGCAATAGATAGAAAAGAGTGGGAAGAGCTTAAGATCAATAAACCAGAAGTTGCAGAACAGGAACTTGATGTTTTTTCAGATCTGATTTGGGAAGGTGTTTTGTCGAGAGCCGAATATTTAGAACATTTTTCTAAGAACCATATTTTTCTATTTCATTGTTTCGATACTTACATTAAGTCAATTGTTTTGAAAACATTTTCTCCAGAGGTTGATTTTTTGACTAAAGATGGGCTTCAATGGTTAAGCGATAATATGTTTACAGAAAATATCGAAATGAAAGTAGGGAAAAAAGTATTTACAGATGAACGAAATTCTTCGATTTTTGAATTGATTAAACAAGGTGCTTTTTTAAGCGATGGACAGTTATTTAATCAAATTAATACAATTATAGAATCTTAAAGTAAGTTTTTAAGTTTGTAATAAAGCGGGCAATTATGAATTAATTGCCCGCTTTATGCGTTTTTTTAACTTTTGTTTAATTTTTTTAAGAATTTCAACCCCGTACTTCTACTTGTTTTTTTAGAATTTTCTAAAATTTTCTAAATTTTATATTTTGTGAAACAATTTTGTTGTATTTGGTCTTGATTACGGATAATTTCGTCGATTTATTTATTTTAATTGTAGGATTAAACTTATTATTTGTCAATTTAACATATTTTGTTTAATGTTTTGTTTAACTAGAAAACTACAAGATATTTATGTTAAAAGTAGCGTATTTTCTGATGTTTTGGTAGCTGTCTAATTTTAAAATGTACGTTTTAAGAATAAATTATAAGAATTTTATAGTTGTTTTATGTTTTTGTTTTTCCTAATTTTAGGTAACAAAAGTTAAACAAAGTTTTTCTTCTGGTTTTCAAGACATATTGGTATAAATTTATTTACCATGTTGTTAAGATTGAAAATTGAAAAATTATAAAATAACCTAATAAATCTGCGTATGGAATTGACAATTACTTTCTTTATCAAATTTACCTTAGTTGTTTACTTTATTCTAGCTTTATTTTTTATTTTATTAAGCTTACTACATTTCAACGATAAATTTAATCGTTACTCAATATTTAATTTCTTTTTTAAAGGTTTACATTTTAGTTTGCTGTCTTATTATTTTCCTATTCGAAGGGTTGTTTATAAGGAGCAAAAATTTTATTGAATATAACTAGATTCAAAATCGACTTTTTTAGTACGATAATTTTAAGAAAGGACTAATCAACTTTCTTAAAAAAATGAATTGACTATATATAGAGAGAATCCCCAGTTCTACTTCAACTAAAAATTTTCATTATGAAAATTAGACCTGCAACAAATCACTCCTCAGGGAAAATTGATTACAATCATTTTTTCCCGAAAAAAGCAGAACTTATTTTGTCTCTCGGAGATAGAATTTGTTCTCTGGTATATTCTGGTATACCAAATTCAACATAATTTTTTTTTAATAAAACAAAGTTTTTGAGCTCATTATAGGGCTGACTATTTTTTGTTTTAACTGTTTCATTTTTAATTGATTGTTTAATTGCGTAGGTGCTTGCACTTACTGCGAGAGGTGTTTTATTGTCCATTTTCTAATCTTCCAAATTATGAAAAAAAAATTTACTTTTTGTAGTCTCAATCCTCAAATGAGATTATTAGGACTTTTAACTTTATTCTTAGTATGCACTAATGCATTCTCTCAGACTATTTGTAGACCAGTGTCTCAAACAAATAGTACGGGAGGAGGACTTTTGTGTATAGGAGTAGATGTTAATAGTCCCGCCAATGCTTTTGATAGCGCTGGCTTATCCACTTATGCAACCTTATCAAATGGTGTTGCAGTGGCTGGGTGTTTTGCAGAAGAAACAATGACTTTAAGCCAAACGGCCCGAGCCGGTGATCAAGTTGCAATATACTTTGGTACCGGCAACGGATTGCTTGATTTAACTTTGTTATCAAATGCAACGGTTCAAGCTAAAAATTCTGGAGCTAATGTAGGTTCAAGTGTAGCTTTAAACAGTCCGCTTTTAAATTTAAACTTATTAAGCGGTAATACTGTTGCGGTTGCCAAATTTCCTATTACAGGTGATACCAACCAGATTCAAATTCAAGTTGGAGGTGGTTTGGTAGCTCTTTTAGCAACCTTGAGAGTTTACGATGTTAGGCTTGAATTTGCGCAACCAACTGTATCTGGTGGTTTATCACAGACTATTTGTGCGGGAGTTCCAACAACTCTTACAGCAACACCAGCTGCGGGTACTACGCTAGCTTGGTATAGTTCTGAATTTTCAACAACTGCTTTGGCAGTAGGAAATACTTATACAACTCCTGCCTTAACAGCAAATACGACATATTATATAGGAATAACTAGAGCTGCAGGTTGCGAAGGAAATGTTCGTGTGCCTGTGGTTTTGAATGTTTCCAATCCAATCATTCCAGCAGTTAGTAATGTTGGAACAACGGTTTGTTCGACAGGTGCAACTCAGCAAACGACTTTATCGGTTGTAAATGCTGCCCCTGGAACAACTTACAACTGGTACTCTTCGTCAACTGGTGGTCCTATTTTATCTAGCGGAACTACTTATTCTCCAACAGTACCTTTAGGGACAACTCAATTTTTTGTGGAGGCTGCTATTGGCAGTTGTGTTAGTTCGCGTACTTCGGTTAGTGTCACTTCTACAGCGATACCTGCTACACCTACAATTCTTACACAAAGTGTAACCATACAATCTGGCCAAAATGCAACTTTAAGCGCCACAGGAGATGTGGGGACACAATTAAATTGGTACGAAACTGCAACTGGCGGAACAGCTGTTGCAACGAATACATCAACTTTTACTACACCAATTTTAACGGCTACCAAAACCTACTATGTTGAAGCGCAAAGTGCTAACGGAAATTGTGTTAGCGCAACGAGAGTTCCGGTTACGGTTACGGTTCAGCCTGCAGCATTAGGAGGATGTCTTGAAGCTAGCAGTCAAGTAACTAGTCAAGTTGGGATATGTTTATTGTGTAGTGCAACTAATTTGAGTAATTCTGTAGATGGTAATCCTGGAACTGCAGCAAGTTTAAGTGTTCCAGTTGGAGTTGCTGCATCAATTCAGCAAACATTACAATTTACTAATCCAGGGAAAGCGGGTGATATTGTTGATGTCGATTTGGAATTACCTGGAGGTCTCGCTGATCTCTCTTTATTAGGAGCTGTGAGCTTGGCAACTTATAATGGTACAATATATAATAATGATAGAGTAGCTATAACAAATCCTTTAATTAATTTACAATTATTGTCTGGAAATCGCTTTAGAGCAAGTGTAACTGCAGGAGCTAATTTTGATCGCGTAGAGATTCGATTGGGAGCTGTGGCAACAGTTTTGTCTACATTAAATATTTATCAGGCAACATATCGTTACAAAGCACCAGTTGTTACAGGAAATACGGCTATTTGTAGCGGAACAACAACAACATTAACTGCAGCACTTGCAGTGGGTGAAACAGTTAAGTGGTATAATGTTGCTACGGGTGGTACTTCTTTAGCCTCTACAGCTGCATTTACAACACCAGCTTTAACTACACCAACGACTTATTATCTTGAAGTTACTAGAAACGGTTGTGTAAATAGCGTAAGATCTTCGGTTCAAGTATTAATTGATAACCCTGTTTTACCTACTATTACAGCATCGCCTTCAACTATTTGCAGTGGGCAATCCACAACATTATCCGTAGATGCTCCAGTTGCAGGTACTGATTATAATTGGTATGATGCTCCAACAGGCGGCAATTTAGTATTTACAGGAACTACGTTTACAACACCAGCTTTAACTGCAGATGTTACATACCATGTTGAAGCAGTTATTGGCAGTTGTTCGATTACAACGCGTACTGCTGTGCCACTGACAGTTAATCCTTTGCCAGCAACACCTACTTTTGCATCTTCAGATGTTCTTATTCAGTCAGGGCAAACAGTTACCTTGCAGGTTCAAAATCCAGTTGGAGGTGTTCGATACAATTGGTATGATGCAGCAACAGGAGGTGCTTCTGTAGCTTTTAATACAACTAGCTTTACTCCGAGTCCAGCTTTAATTGCTAACAAAACTTATTATGTTGAAGCTTCGAATGTGTTAACAGATTGCGCAAACCCAGTTAGAGGAATTATAAATGTTACTGTAATCAATGCAATAAGCAACTGTCTTAGAGCCAATTCTCAAGTGGTAACAAAAGGCGGTTTAACGGGCTGTTTATCATGTGGTTCGGTGAATGACGGAAATTCTATTGATAGTGACAACACTACAGCAGCTACACTTTCAGTGCCTTTAGGCGTAGTTGATTATATTCAACAGACATTGACTTTTACTTCTTCAGGACAAGCAGGTGATATTATTGATGTGGAATTAGGTATTCCTACAGGATTACTTGATATTAGCGCACTTTCTAATATTAGCTTAGAAAGTTTTAATGGAGGGAATCCAAATGGTGATCAGACTAATATTAGCTCATTATTAAATGTACAGCTTTTAGGAGGTAATCGTTTTAGAGCAAGTCTTGTTGCGGCTGGAGCATTTACAAGTGTTCAGATTCGCTTAACAGGACTATTAACTGCACTTTCTTCTTTAGATATATATGATGCTTCTTACAGATTTGCAAATGCTACCATTACAGGAGCAGCAACGCCGATCTGTGAAGGACAGACAGCTTCGTTGTCAGCTTCGTCAACAGGGGGAGAAACTTTTGTTTGGTATGACGCTTCTACAGGAGGCAATATTGTAAGTGTAGCTCCAACAGCTCCATTAACAACAACAACGACATACTATTTAGAAGCTACACGTGGAGGAACTTGTGTAAACAGTTTACGTCAAGCAGTTACTGTTAATGTATTGCCAATTCCAACAGGTGCAAACATTAATATTGCTACTCCTATTGAAGCAACTTGTGCAGGAGTGGCAGTAATAGCTCCTACAACAACAATTGCTGGAGCTACATTTAAATATTATACAGATCAGACTAAAGCTCAAGAAATTGTAAATGGAACTACAATTGGAACTGCAACTTTTGCTAAAGATGCTAATGGAGTACTTACGATTTCAGGTTTAACTGGTACTACGCACAATTATTATATCTCTGCAGTAAATGGCGGTACGTGTGAAAATGGTGCTGGAGATTTGAAGCTAGTGACTGTTAACTTGCCTTCAGTCACACCTTTGACTGTTATTCCTACGCCACTGCAAGCTTGTGGTAGTGCTAATTTAGCTAATGCAATTACTAATTTTGATTCAACTGTTACTTATACTTTTTATGATCCTTCAAATAATGTAATGACAGCCGATGCTGCTGCAAATGTAACAGTGAGTGGTACTTATTCTATACAAGCACAGAGTACTACAAGCACTTGTCCGTCAGCGAAACAGTCTGTTACGGTAACAATTAATCAAGTGCCAACTTTAGTGGTGACCAATCCGCAAGAATCTGTAAATGTTGGAACTGATGTTGCCTTAAATGCTACTTCTACAGGAACCATTACATGGTTTAATCCACAAGGAGTTGCCCTTACAGGTCCTCCGTTTACAACTGGTCCGTTGAACGTTCCAGGAGTTTATACTTATACGGCTGTTGCAACTATTGGTACTTGTACTACTACTGCAACTAAGATAATCAATGTGATAGATCTTACAAGCTGTCAAAACTTAACAGAACGAGTTTATGCTACAACACAAACTAAAGGTTCTATAATTACAGGGGATGTTACAAATGGAACAAATGCAGTCGATGGAAACCCTCAAACATTTTCAACAATTACGACAGGTTTAGGGCTTTTAGGTGTTGGGACAACATGGCAAAATCTAACTTGGTCTTCTACTATAGCTAAAGGTACTCCAGTTACAGTTAAATTAGGTTCTGAATATAGTTTATTGGCTGTTGGTCAGAATTTATCAGTAGTGGGGACAAAAAATGGCAATCTTATTGGGGCAATGCAGCCAGTATCAGGATCATTATTAAACTTAATCTCAGGAGATAATACTTACGAGTTTACATTTGTTCCTTCAGATGCATCTGGGCCACAAGATTATGATGGTATTCGTATTGTATCTTCTTCAGTTTTAAGTGTTGCTCAAAGTACAAAAGTCTTTGATGCTCATTATAATAAACCAGTTACCTCTGTAACTTGTACTCCAGGAGATATTCAGGATATTTTTTACGGTGCAACAGATATAAATCTTCCTGTGGGCGCAGCAACTGCTTTAATAGGAGTAAGTGATGCTTGGAATGTTGCTGATAATGACGTAACAACTTTTGCTACAATGTATAGTGGAGTTGGGGTTGCGGCAGCTGCAGATTTGACGGTGCAATTTAAAACACCTTCTGTTCTTAGTGATACATTAAGAATTGTAGTTTCTAAACCTGGTGCTCTTTTAACGGTTAATCTACTTACAGGATTCTCAGTTCAACGTTATTTAGGAAATGTAGCGGTTGGTGCTCCAATCCAAAATACGAGTCAATTATTAAGTATAAAACTATTGCCAGGAAATTCTTTGGCAATGGTATTGGTATCTTCTCCAACAGAAATTTACGATAGAGTTAGAATTCGTTTAGGTGGTGTCGTAGGAGTGCTAGATTTCTTAAGAGTTCATACTGTAGAAAGAACAGCCAATACAACCGTCATTGGAGCAGATCCTCAAAATAAGATTACGGTCTGTCCAGGAACCGATATTACGCTCCAGATACCAGAAGTGGCTTGTTCTACTTATCGATGGTACGATGCACAGACAGGTGGAAACTTAGTTGCAAGCGGGCCAACTTTCACAGTGCCGGATAATTTAACTGCAGGTATTTACAGATATTATGTGCAGCCAGTACGTTATGGCTGTGAAAGTTATGCAAGAGGAGAAGTTACTGTTGAAGTAAAAGGTACTGCTCCAGTAAATGCTTTGGCTAATATTACATTAAATGGAGGAACTGCAACTTCAATTTGTTCAGCTTCAGGATCTGTAACTTTAGCAACAGGATTAACAGGAACACCTGCTTTAACGAATCCTGTTTATCATTGGTATAAATTAAATGGTTCAACAACTGACTTAGTTACAGGTGAAACAACTGCTCAGTTGATAGTTAATGGATTAATTCCAGGAACTTATACTTATTTTGTTGGAGTGAGTTCAGATGAATTGTGTGAAACTGCAGCTGCAGATAGAAAACAAATCACATTTACAATTTTACCTCCATCAACAGTAAACGATATTTTAGTAGATGATGTAACGGTTTGCCCAGGCTTATCAGCATCATTAACTCCAACAGCACCTACATTATCAAGCCCTTTATTTACTTGGTATTTAGATGCAAATAAAACACAGCCTATTACAAATGGAGCTGTTATAGCGGGAGTTACTTATACAATAAATGCTGCAGGTATTTTGACTGCCGCAGGTTTGACAAAAGCAGTAAGTCCAATAACATATTATGTTGCTGTGTCAAGCACTAATACTTGCGAAAATTTAGCAGGAACATTGCAACATGCAGCAATTATAGTTAGTGACCCAAATACACCAACAACGACAAATATGACTCAGAATTTCTGTTTGTCTAGTGCATCGACGGTTGCTAATATCCAAGTGAATGAAAGTAATGTAATTTGGTATGATGCAGCTACAGGAGGAAATGCATTTGCATCAACAGATCTATTAACAGGCAGAATCTACTATGGAGCCGCAACAGATGTGCTAACAAGTTGTGAAAGTTCAGTAAGATTGGCAGTTACAGTAAATGTAAACGATCCAGGAACTCCAACATTAGTGACAGCGGGAACGCAAAATTTCTGTACAGTTAATGCGCCAACATTTGCAAGCGTTCAGTTTAATGAATCGAATATTGTTTGGTACACGGCTTTAACAGGCGGAACATTGATTCCTTCTACGACGGCTTTAACCACCGGTACATATTATGCGGCTATTAAGGACGCGACCACAAACTGCGAAAGCAATACAAGACTTCCAGTTGCAGTCAATGTTACCGATCCGGCAACTCCAACAACTACACAAAGCACTCAGAATTTCTGTCTGTCTTCTGCTTCAACAGTTGCCAATATCCAAGTGAATGAAAGCAATGTGGTTTGGTACGATGCGGATACAGGAGGAAACCTTTTTGCATCAACGGATGCATTGGTAAGCAGAATCTACTATGGAGCAATTAAAGATCCAATTACAGACTGCGAGAGTTCAGTGAGATTAGAAGTTACAGTAATTGTAAACGATCCTGGAACTCCAACATTAGTGACTGCAGGAACACAAAACTTCTGTACAGTTAACGCGCCAACTTTTGCAAGCATTCAGTTTAATGAATCGAATATTGTATGGTATACAGCTGCAACAGGCGGAACATTAATAGCTCCGACAACAGCTTTAACCAGCGGTACTTATTATGCGGCAATTAATGATCTTACAACAAACTGCGAAAGCGCTACCAGACTTCTAGTTGCAGTCAATGTTACAGATCCTGCAACGCCAACAACGACAGATACTACTCAGGATTTCTGTCTGTCTGCTGCAGCAACAGTTGCCAATATCCAAGTAAATGAAAGCAATGTGGTTTGGTATGACGCGGCTACAGGAGGAACAGCATTTGCTTCAACAGACCTATTAACAGGCAGAATCTACTATGGTGCAATTAAAGATCCGGTTACAGACTGTGAGAGTTTAGTGAGATTGGCAGTGACAGTAAACTTAAACGATCCAGGAACTCCTACTTTAGTTACAACTGGAACACAAAACTTCTGTAAGGTTAATGGACCTACTTTTGCAAGTGTTCAGTTTAATGAATCGAATATTGTATGGTATACAGCTCTAACAGGCGGAACATTGATTTCTTCTGCTACGGCTTTAACCAGCGGTACATATTATGCGGCAATTAAAGATCTTACAACAAACTGCGAAAGTGCGACAAGACTTCCAGTTGATGTTATTGTGACAGATCCAGCAACGCCAACAACTACACAGAGTACTCAGAATTTCTGTCTATCTTCAGCTTCAACAGTTGCCAATATCCAAGTGAATGAAAGCAATGTAGTTTGGTATGATGCAGCTACAGGAGGAAATGCATTTGCTTCAACAGATGCATTAACAGGCAGAATCTATTATGGAGCAATTAAAGATCCGGTTACAGACTGCGAAAGTTCAGTAAGATTGGCAGTTACAGTAAATGTAAACGATCCGGGAACTCCAACATTGGTGACAGCGGGAACGCAAAATTTCTGTACAGTTAATGCGCCAACATTTGCTAGCGTTCAGTTTAATGAATCGAATATTGTTTGGTACACGGCTTTAACAGGCGGAACATTGATTCCATCTGTAACGGCTTTAACTAGCGGTACATATTATGCAGCAATTAAAGATCTTACAACAAACTGCGAAAGCGCTACAAGACTTCCAGTTGCAGTCAATGTTACAGATCCTGCAACTCCAACAACTACACAAAGCACTCAGAATTTCTGTCTGTCTGCTGCTGCAACAGTTGCCAATATCCAGGTGAATGAAAGCAATGTGGTTTGGTACGATGCGGCTACGGCAGGAAACCTTTTTGCATCAACAGATGCATTGGTAAGCAGAATCTACTATGGAGCAGTAAAAGATCCGGTTACAGGATGCGAAAGTTCAATAAGATTGGCAGTTACAGTAAATGTAAACGATCCGGGAACCCCTACTTTAGTTACAGCGGGAACTCAAAACTTCTGTAAGGAAGACCAGCCAACATTTGCAAGCATTCAGACTAATCAAACAAACATTGTCTGGTATACAGCTCTAACAGGCGGAACAGCAATTGCTCCGACAGCAGTTCTAACTACAGGCCAGTATTTTGCTGCGATTTCAGATCCGACAACAGGCTGCGAAAGCGCTGTAAGATTAGCGGTTAATGTAAATGTAAGCGATCCTGGAACTCCAACCTTAGTGACTGCGGGAACACAAAACTTCTGTACAGTTAATGCGCAAACATTTGCAAGCGTTCAGTTTAATGAAGCTAATATTGTATGGTATACAGCTACAACAGGCGGAACACTAATAGCTCCGACAACAGCTTTAACCAGCGGAACATATTATGCGGCAATTAAAGACGCGGCTACAAACTGCGAAAGCGCTACAAGACTCTCAGTTAATGTGATTGTGACAGATCCTGCAACGCCAACAACTACAGATGCTACTCAGAATTTCTGTCTGTCTGCTGCTGCAGCAGTTGCCAATATCCAAGTGAATGAAAGCAACGTGGTTTGGTACGATGCGGCTACGGCAGGAAACCTTTTTGCATCAACAGATGCATTGGTAAGCAGAATCTATTATGGAGCAGTAAAAGATCCGGTTACAGGATGCGAAAGTTCAGTAAGATTGGCAGTTACAGTAATTGTAAACGATCCGGGAATCCCTACTTTAGTTACAGCGGGAACACAAAACTTCTGTAAGGAAGACCAGCCAACATTTGCAAGCATTCAGACTAATCAAACAAATATTGTCTGGTATACAGCTCTAACAGGCGGAACAGCAATTGCTCCGACAGCAGTTCTAACGACAGGGCAGTATTTTGCTGCGATTTCAGATCCGACAACAGGCTGCGAAAGCGCTGTAAGATTAACGGTTAATGTAAATGTAAGCGATCCTGGAACTCCAACATTAGTAACTGCGGGAACACAAAACTTCTGTACAGTAAATGCGCCAACATTTGCAAGTGTTCAGTTTAATGAATCGAATATTGTTTGGTACACTGCTTTAACAGGCGGAACACTAATAGCTCCGACAACAGTTTTAACAAGCGGTACATATTATGCGGCTATTAAAGACGCGGCTACAAGCTGCGAAAGTGCAACAAGACTCTCAGTTGCAGTCAATGTTACAGATCCTGCAACGCCAACGACAAATGCTGCAGCGCAGACTTTCTGTACAGGAACAAATCCAACAGTTGCCAATATTCAAGTGAATGAAAGCAATGTAGTTTGGTATGCTACACAAACTGGAGGAACGGCTTTTGCTTCAACAGATGCATTAACTACAAGAACTTATTTTGGAGCAATAAAAGATCCAACAACAGGATGTGAAAGCAGTGTAAGATTGCAAGTGGCTGTAACAGTTGGTAATACATTAAATCCAACAACAAATAATACAGCACAAACTTTCTGTTCTGTAAATGGGCCAACTGTTGAAAGTATACAAGTTAACGAAAGCAATGTAACATGGTTTACTGCTGCAACAGGAGGAACGGCAATACCAGCAGGCACATTACTTGCTTCTGGAATTTATTACGGAAATATTGTTGATCCGTCTGGTTGTGAAAGCTCAACTCGTTTACAGGTAACGGTTACAGTAAACAATCCAAGTTCAACACCAACTACAAATGATACAACTCAAAACTTCTGTACATTAAATTCGCCAACAGTTGCAAACATCCAAGTTAACGAAGCAAATGTTGTGTGGTATAGTACAGCGACAGGCGGAACAGCAATTCCACCAGCAACAGCTCTAGAAACAGGCACTTACTATGGTGCAGTTTCAAGCGCTAATGGTTGTGAGAATCCTGTAAGATTAGCAGTAATTGTAAATGTGAATTCTCCAAGTGTAATAACAACACCAAGAACAACGCAAACATTCTGTTTATCTGCTATACCAACTTTAGCGAATATTTTTGTAAATGAAGCAAATGTAGTTTGGTATGCCTCTGCGACTGGAGGAACACCATTAGCAAATACTACTCCGCTTACTGCGACAACTTATTATGCGGGAGCATTGGCTAACACGTTTAATGGCTGTGATAACGGACCGAGATTAGGTGTTACAATTGCATTCGAAAACGATGCTGCAGTTCAGATCACATCTACAGATGATACTCCATGTGTTTTCAAAGGTGTAACTTATTCAATTGCAAATGGTAAGTCTAATTACGTATGGACGATTAACGGTGGTACAATTATTTCAGGTGGAGGTACAAACGACGGATCTGTAACAGTTTCTTGGTCAGATATTGGTCCTGGAACAGTAACGGTAGCTTATGTTAATAATTGTGACGAAAGAACAATTAAGACTTTAAATGTTACTGTTGCTAGTTGTTCAGATTTAACAATTACTCACACTGTAGATAATCCAACTCCGAATTTTGGAGATCAGGTAACATTTACAATAACGGTAAATAATGTAGGCGAGGGCGATTTTATAAATACGATCGTTAGTGATTTACTTCCAAGTGGTCTGCAATTAGTAAGTTCATCTGCAACAGCAGGAACATACGATCCAGCAACACAGGTTTGGACAATTCCATCATTAAATGCTGGACAAAGTGTAGTACTGACAGTGGTTGCAGAAGTGTTGCCAAGCGGAAACTACACAAGTGTCGCAACCATCGAAATTTCGACTCCTTTAGATGTTGATACATCAAACAACTCAGCTTCAGTAACATTAGTGCCAATTTGTTTGACAGTTTACAATGAGTTTACTCCGAATAATGATGGTAAAAATGATTTGTTCAGAATTGATTGTATCGAGTCTCATCCAAACAACGAACTTAAAGTGTTTAATAGATATGGAGCGTTAGTGTATAGTAAAACACACTATGAGAATGATTGGGATGGTACAGCAAATGTATCCGGAGTTGTTAATAGAGGAGATATGTTGCCAACAGGTACTTATTTTTATGTGATAACCATTGGAGATGGAACGGTTAAAAAAGGCTGGTTATCTATTATGAGATAATCCACTTCTATTAATCATCTAATTAATTAAACTAAATAAGTATCGTTATGAAACTATATATAAAATCATTAGAAACGTATTTAATTTTAATATGTTCTTTTATCACGGTTTGTGCTTCGGCACAACAAGATCCCGAATATACCCAGTATATGTATAATACTATGGCGGTAAACCCAGCTTATGCTGGGTCTACCGGAACCATAGAAGCTGCTCTTTTATATCGTTCTCAATGGGTAGGAATGCCAGGTGCGCCAGAAACACAATCTTTCTCGATTCATTCTCCTCTTAGAAATGAAAAATTAGGATTGGGTTTGAGTGTTGTTAATGATAAAATTGGACCTTCCAACGAATTGTATCTTGATGGAAATTTCTCTTATTCAATCCCTCTTGGGTATGAAAAAAGATTGGCTTTTGGTATAAAAGCCGGTACGAGAGTGTTAAACATCGATTGGTCCAAAGGAAGATACTATGATGATGACGATGTTTTGTTAAATCAGAACATTAACAATCAGATGAAATTAGCAGTAGGGGCAGGTGTTTACTATTACACACAAAAATGGTATGTGGGATTCTCTATTCCAAGTTTTATTCAGAATGATTACTATGACGATGTAAAAGAATCTATAGATTATGATCGTTTGCACTACTATTTAATGGGAGGTTATGTTTTTGATTTGAATCCAAATTTGAAATTTAAACCAGCATTTTTAGTTAAAGCAGTCAGCGGAGCACCACTTACCGCAGATATATCAGCAAATTTCATGATTCAGGAAAAGTTTGTTATAGGAGGAGCATATCGAACAGATGATTCGATAAGCATATTGGCAGGTTTTCAAATATCACCAAGTTTCTATCTTGGATATGCTTTTGATTATACTGTAAGCCAATTGAATAAATACAATGATGGTTCTCATGAATTCATCTTGCGTTATCAATTTGTGAAAAACCAAAGCAAAATTAAATCTCCTCGATTCTTCTAAAAACAAAACTTATGAGAAAACTATATATCCTATGTTTAATTTTGAGCGTTACATTTAGTTTCGCTCAAAAAACTAATTTGAAGAAAGCTGATGCTTTGTTTAGAAACTTCTCGTACTTAGATGCCTCAAAAGCTTACGAAGAATGTTTGCAAAATATAAAAGATCCATCAGCACAGACTTTGAAGAATGCGGCAGATTCCTATTATTTTATTTCCGATTCTAGAAATGCCCTTAAATGGTATAGAAAATTGTATGAAGTTCAAGGAAATAATCTGACTGATATTTATTACCTACGCTATATTCAATCTATGAAAGCCGTTATGGATTATGACGAAGCCGATAAAATCACAAAAGAATATTTAGATAAAAAAGGCGATAAAGCAGAGATTAATAGATACGTTGCCCAAAAAAAATACATGGACAGCGTTGCAAAAGCAAAACCTCTTTATACGATTAAAAATCTTGATATTAATACCAGCAAATCAGATTTTGGAGCCACATTTTTTAAAGACAATATAGTATTTACATCTGCGCGAGACACGACAAAGTTCAGCGAAAAATTGTATACTTGGAACAATCAGCCTTTTCTTAATTTGTACGTTGCTGAGAGAAATCCAGCAGATGGAAGCTTATTTAACGAAACAGTTTTTATTCCAAACGTCATGACTAAATACCATGAGGCAACAGCCAGTTTTGATAGCGAAGGAAAAACAATGTATTATTCAACCAATATTGTTAAGAAAAACAAACTAGTCGTTGATGAAGCAAAAGTCAATAATTTTCAAATTATCAAAGGATCAATTGTTAACAATAAACTAGAAAATCCGCAGAAAGTATTTTTTGACAGCAACGATTACTCTGTTGGACATCCTGCATTAAGCGAAGATGGACAATTTCTCTTCTTTGCTTCAGATATGCCAGGAGGACAAGGCGAAACCGATCTTTATATGGTGAAAATTGCAGCAGACGGTACAATGAGTTCGCCTCAGAATCTAGGGGCAAATATTAACACCATTGGTAATGAGGTTTTTCCATTCTTCCAAAACGGAGTCTTATATTTTTCTTCTGATGGACATTACGGATGGGGAGATTTGGATGTTTACGAAAGTAAACTTCTGCCAGATGGAACTTTTTCTACACCAAAAAACCTTGGAGCACCTATAAATAGCAATAAAGACGACTTTTCTTTTATAATTGATAAGACAGATTCTTACGGCTATTTTTCTTCAAATAGAGAAGGAGGAAAAGGTGATGATGACATTTATTCTTTTGTAAAAGGAAAACCTGTTTGCAATCAAAGTATTTCTGGAATGGCTATAGATCACAAATCGAAAAAGCCTTTAACAGATGTTACAATAATGGCTTACAATTCTTTTAGCGAAATTTTAGGTGAAACCAAAACAAATTTTGACGGAAAATATGCAATCGAAGTGCCTTGTAACAAAGTTGTCAAAATGATTGCGGCAAAACCAAATTACAGCAGTGACGATAAAACTGTAGAAAC